>DASWLJ010000045.1:0-5919 GCA_036396185.1 Bathyarchaeia archaeon
CAAGTTTTCCATCCATAGAATCTAGTCTTTTTTCGACTGCTTCAATTTTAGTTTCAAGAGCTTTAACTTTTAACATTATTTCATGATATTCGGTCGTTACCGACATTTAATCACCATTGATTTTCTGTCTAAACTCTGACACTTTCAGTCGTCATGTGTAAACCCATGTAAAGCTGGATATATATACTAGATACGACTTAGTACACTACTAGATATGTAGTAGGTGAAAAAGTAGTATATGAAACTGAGTGAGAAGGAAGAAAAACTCATCATCGTACTAGCTGAAAAGGGGCCACTAACAGGCTACACCATACACAAAAAAGAAGGGATAATGAGTAACGCTCACTGGGAGCGTGTTAAAAAGGCTATTGGGCCTAGCGGCCTTAATTTAATCTTCGAGATCGAAACAGACACGACAGCTAAACCATATTGGCTTACAGGAAGTGGAATAGTCCAGGCATTAAAACTTCAAGCTAAATCGACTCTTCTCGAAAAACACATCAAGCAAGTTTATAATCCAGATAAAGCTGAGGTGTTAATGATTCTTACAGATATAGCTAAAGAAGAGAAGATCATCCCTGTTTTTTGGGATTATATTGGGCGACTTCAAGAAAATATGATTAAAGGTGAAAGCCAAATTTTAACCCTAATAGACATTCTTTCAGAAATGTCTCAGGAACTAAAAGATACTGTGACTGTCCTCGCTACAAGCCATGAAAAACTAGCTCCCTTGGTAACTAAAACAATGTATGAAGCAAACAAGCAGCTTAAAGAGAAAATGAAAGCTAGCTAGCCGTTTAAACTTCTTCTTGGGCTTGAGGTTAAGGCCAGATGCCGTCCTGGACGGCATGTATTGACATCAAGAGTAATATGTAGTAAGTAGTATGTAAAATTAAAAATTTTAATACTCTATCTATTTCTCTACTATCATGGGAACTACAAAGCAGCGGAAAGAACGCCTCCAACAGATAATAGAGGTGCTAAAGGCAGCCCCAGAACAAGAAATAATATTCCGTGATCTTTATGCACCATTCGTTTTAAAGTGGGGAATAACTCAAAAAACTATGCAAAGCTATGTAGAAGGATTAGCGGACGCAGGTATAGTTGATTTCGGATTTACCGTTATAACCCCCGGGACTTTTGTTTCCCTTGTTGGTGGGGAAGGCGATAGAAAGAGAACAAGGTAGCTAAGGACGCGCGCGCCTGTGTAGTTGTCATATAACAACAAGAAGAAATGAGCATGAGGCTTCAACTGCCTTCATCGACCCTGCGTTGATGTCGGGTGGCCCCGTATAAGTTTAAGTTAAACCACAAGGTAGGTAGGGTATGAGATATAACGTAGATAACACGGAGAGGCTTAGAAAATTCATAGAGTTGGTGAGAGATAAGCCCATACCGACGGGGGAAGCGTCCGTGGACTGGCTGAAGGCGAATGGCTTCAAGGACAGGCAGGACGCCCAGTTCCTCGAGATACTGGAGCTGCTCAACTTCGTGGACGCCGCCAAGAAACCCAACCAGAACTGGGTGGCCTTCCAGAACAAGTCGAAGACGACAAGCGTGATGGCGAAGAGCCTCAGGGAGACGTACTCCTTCTTGTTCCAGAGGTACCCTGACGCGTCCAACCAGTCTGACGCCAACCTGCAGCAGATATTCGTGGACAGAAAGTTCGGTAAAGATCAGGCGGGCCGCGCCGTCAAGACGTTCAAGACGCTGCTCCAGTTCGCTGGGTGGATGTGAGACCCGGATAGAGCGTAAATTTACTTATGTTTTTCGAGGTTCTTTTGACGCCACTTGTCCAGGGTGCGCTGCTTCTCGTCAAGGTTCGCGTAGAACTCCCTCAGACAGTCCTGCTCCGTGATGATCCTCTTCTTACTGTCTGAGACGCTCATGACTGGCTGGTATATACCCTTAGTCTATAAATGTAAAATGGAGCCCTGTTTAGGAACACCGTGCTTCAATGGTATTGAACTGAGTCCTCGAAAGAGTATGGAGACGGTTTAACAGGGTACATGGCCATGTTATCCCCTGTGGATGCCCTTGAGACGGCGCATGAAGCTCGACGATTCCCTGAAGCAGTCACGGGGCGTAACCGGTCAGGCTTTAACCTTAACGATCTCGGCGGTCCCCGGCTCCCTGAACCCGTAGCGCGTGTGAACGATCTCCAGCAGCACATAGTCGGGGTGATCCACCGAAGGAAAATAATCCTTGGCCCAATCGACCTCCCTGTACAGCCGCTCCCTGGCCACAGGGTTCTCGACGACTGAGGCGGCGCCCTCGCCCCTGATGAAGCCGTTGGACCCGTTCCTCTCCAGCGGCAGATAGTACTCCACCTTGGGGTTAGCCATGATCTGTTTGAGTTTCTCTGCGTCCACCCCTCCGCGGGCCCCAGTGATCACGTAGAACCGCTTACCCATGTTGATCAGGGACACTGGCCGCACCCTGGGTTGGTCCCCCTCCACTGTGGCGAGGTAAACCACCTGCTGGAACCTGAACCAGCTCTCCACTTCGCTGACCGTAACCATGGTTCACTGTCCCCGGGAACACAAAAAAGGGTTTCAAAGCAACGCTCATGGAATTACATGAGCAGTCAGAAAAGACCAGCAACGATAAAGGAGGCCTCCCCGAATCTTCATGTATGAAGCGGCTTGTGGAGGCGGTCTGCGGAAGACGCGTGGAGGTGGACACGTTGGAGCCCAACCCTGAGCCGGAGGCCGAGTGCAGCGCACGCGAGGTCGACCCCTGCCCCATCTACTTATGTTACCTCTACGCGGCCACCCACAGCAACAACCCCCAGTAACCTTCAAATACCATCCACAAGTATGGAGACTCGCAAAGTGTTCAGCCATGAGCTCGGGAAACGTTACTCTGGACCGCTTCAGGTTCCAGCGGATGCTGGAGCAGCTCCAGAGGCTGGAGGGCCGAGGCACCGAGCTCGTCACGGTCTACGTACCCCCCAACAAGCGCATCCACGAGGTCATGACGGACCTCAGGAACGAGTACGGCACAGCCGTCAACATCAAGAGCAAGACCACTAGGAAGAACGTGCAGGACGCCCTCACCAAGGTCATGGAGCGCCTCAAGCTCTTCAAGGATATACCTGAGACGGGGCTCGCCATATTCGCGGGAACCATAGCCAGCGACCAGCTGGGCGTGGGAGACATGCAGACGTTCACAGTGATACCCCCGGAGCCCATAAGCATCTACTACTACAGGTGTGAGCATAGGTTCCAGCTTGATCCACTGTTCGAGATACTGGAGCACGAGGACACCTACGGCATACTGGTGATGGACTCCAAGGACGCCACCTTCGCCCTCCTGAAGGGGCAGCGGGCCGACATAGTGAAGGACATATCCAGTGGCGTGGCAGGCAAGACCCGGGCCGGCGGCCAGAGCAGCAGACGCTACGAGAGGCTCAGGGAGATGTACCTACACGAGTACTTCCAGAGGGTGGGGCAGTACATGACTGACATATTCCTCAACGTACCCAACCTCAAGGGTATAATCGTCGGCGGCCCCGGCCCCACCAAGGAGGACTGGCTCAAGGGCGGCTACCTGCACCACGAGCTCCGCGACAAGGTACTCACCACCGTGGACACGGGCTACACGGGCCACGAGGGAGTCAAGGAGGTGGTCAACAGGAGCCGCAGCTTCATCGAGCACGTCAGGTACATGCAGGAGCGCAAGGTGGTCCAGGAGTTCCTGAAGCACTTGGGCGAGGACGACGGCTTGGCCACCTACGGCGAGCAGGAGGTCATTCAGGCCCTGAAGAGTATGAACGTCTACACCGTTCTTGTGTCGGAGGAGGTGAGGCGGTGGCAGGTCACACTGGTGTGCAGGAGCTGCGGCTACAGGGAGACAAGGATCGTGGACATGGACCAGTGGACCCAGTTCGAGCAGGGGCTGAACTCGGTGAAGTGCCTGAAGTGCGGCGAGGGCCAGTACGAGATCGCCCAAAAAGATGGGGTCGCCGAGAAGGAGGACCTAATAGAGGTGCTGGTGAAGATGGCGCAGGCCGCCGAGGCCAAGCTGGAGGTCGTGTCAACCCAGACCGAGGAGGGGGAGATGCTCTACAGGAGCTTCGGAGGCATAGCCGCCGTCACCAAGTACAGGATCTACTAGCCGAGACGCTTCTTCAGGTAGTCGTCTATCAGCTTATCTACGTGGCCCCAGTCCCTGTTTTCGCGGAAGTCTCTGCGCTCCTTATCAGTGGTGGGGACCGTCTCGAAGCTGCACTCGTCGTCGCCCAGGATCATGCAACGCGTGTGAACCATCTTCTTGGAGGGGTCGGCCGCCATGGTCTTCGCGGGGTCGATGAAGCAGTACATGCTGCCTAGCTCGGGCTCCCCCAGCTCAAGCATTATCTTGCCTAGCTCACACAGGTTCGGCTTGCCCTCGCGGTGCTCCCAGAAACCGTACCTGGGGAGCCCCTGGTGGCCCTGCCTGGTCCGCTCTGCGACGTACTCACCGTACCGCTTTACGCTGTCCAGTATCAGCTGCTTACCCCTGTCCCAGCCGAACTCCTCCACCATGGTCTTCGCGTAGGCCAGGTGGAGCAGGGCCAGGCGCTGCGTGACTACCTTCACCTCGTTCTCAGCCTCGGATAGAGGCACCATGTCTCCAGTCATAGAATCATATGATGTGGGGCTTGGTGGAAAATAGGGTTATCTAGACGGTCACCGTGAACACGACGTCGGGGTACCCCTCCACCTTTACTCCTTCCCCCGCGCCCTCGGCAAAAACGAGCTCCTCTATCTTCAGAGTGTCCACGATGTCCCTCTCCCCCAGCCGGAGGAGGCGTAGCTGCTCCCCGGGGGCCCTGATCTCCACGCGCCTGAGGGGCGCGTTCAGGCTCACGCCGGCCCTGTTCTTCTCGCGCCTGATCTCGCTTATGGCCGCGATCACCGCGTCGCCGGCCCTCTCCGCCTCCTCGTCCACGAGCCCCTCGTCGTACGTGGGCCACGGAGACACGTTGATGCTGGTGTCAGGGTCGTACATGGTTCGCCATATCTCCTCGGCGAGGTGGGGCGTCACAGGAGCCATGAGCTTCAGCATGGGGCCCACGGTGGCGTAGAGGGCGCGCTGGGCCGCCGCCTTCCCTGGGCCCCCCTCGTAGAGCCTGGTCTTAGCCGCCTCCAGGTAGTCGTCGCAGAAGGTGTGCCAGATGAAGTTCCTGGCGGCCTCGGTGGCGTTCATGAAGTCGCACTCCTCCATGGCCTCCGTGGCCTTCTTAATCGTCTTCTGTAGCCTGCTGGTGATCCACCTGTCCAGGAGCTGGGGCTCCGCGTCCGCGGCCGGGTCGTAGTCCTCCAGCCGCATGCTGGCGAACCTGCACGCGTTCCACAGCTTCCTCATGAAGCGCCAACCGTACTCCACGTCCTCCCACCTGAACGGTATGTCTGTGCCCGTGCTGCCGCCGGCAGCCGCCCACTGCCTTGGCGCGTCGCACCCGTACTTGCCGAACACCTCGGGCGTGCTCACGAAGTTGCCCAGGCTCTTGCTCATCTTGCGGCCGTCGGCTCCAAGCACCATGCCGTTGATGAGAACCGAGTCGTAGGGCGTCTCGTCGAAGAGGGCCAGGTGCCTCACCATGAGGTAGTAGGCCCATGTGCGTATGATGTCCTGGCCGCTGGGGTGGACGCTGGCAGGGAACTGGCGCCTCCAGCCGGGCCTGTCAGGCCAGCCGGCGTGTATGGCGCACGTCAGGCTGCTGTCGAACCAGGTGTCCATCACGTCGGTGTCGGGCGCGTACTCGGTGGAGCCGCACTCGCAGGCGTCGTGGATGCTGGTCACCTTGGGGTCCACGGGAAGCTCCTCCGGCTTAGCCAGCCTGATCTTGCCGCAGTTTTTGCAGTACCATGCGGGCACAGGGGTAGCGAAGACGCGTTGACGGCTCAGCACCCAGTCCCAGTCCAGACCTGT
>DASWLJ010000046.1:0-10467 GCA_036396185.1 Bathyarchaeia archaeon
CCACGATGTTCCCCGCGTACATTATGATGGTCCTGTCGCAGGTCTCAGCCACCACGGAGAGATCGTGCGATATTAGGATCATGGAGAGGCCCAGCTCCCTCTGCAGAGTCTTGATGACCTTCAACACCTGCGCCTGCACTATGACGTCCAGGGCCGTTGTGGGCTCATCCGCGATCACTATCTCCGGGTTGCAGGCCAGCGCCATAGCTATCATGGCGCGCTGCTTCATGCCTCCGCTGAACTCGTGGGGGTAGTTCCCGGCCCTGGATGGGTCTATGCCCACCATCCTGAGGAGCTTCACTGTGCGCTCCTCGGCCTCCCTCTCGGAAACGTCCTCGTGGGCTAGGATGGCTTCAATGATCTGGTCCTTGACTGTGAACACGGGGTTGAGGGCGTTCATGGCGGCCTGAGGAACCATGGATATCCGTTTCCACCGCACCTCCCGCCTGATCTCATCGTCGTCCATGTTCAGGACATCCATGTCCCCCAGCTTGATCGTGCCGCTCAGGATCTTGGCGTTGCTGGGCTGGAGCTTCATAAGCGCCAGGGCCACGCTGGTCTTGCCGCACCCAGACTCCCCGGCTATGCCCAGGCTCTCACCCATCCGGAGGCTGAAGCTGACGTCGTCCACGGCCTTCACGTCGCCCTTCATTGTACCGTAGTACATCTTCAGGTCCCTGACCTCAAGCAGCGTCGTCATCCTCACCGCCCCCTCAGCTTAGGGTTGAATATGTCGTCCAGGGCGTAGCCGATGAACACGAAGCTCATGCTCAGCAGCGCTATGCAGAGGCCGGGTGGGATCGCCCACCACCACTCGGCCACTGCCCCGTAGTACTGGACGTCGTGCAGCATCTTGCCCCACGTCTGTAGGAAGGGGTCGCCCAGGCCCAGGAAGCTGAGGGCCGCCTCCGTGACTATGGCTCCGGGCACCGTCAGCGCCAGCTGGGTGTACGCCATGGTCATGACGTTGGGTATCAGGTGGACCCTGATGATGTGCCATGTGCCCCCGCCGCTGGCCCTGCTTGCCTCAACAAAGGCCTTCGTCTTCAACGTGAGCACTTGGGACCTGATGAGGCGGGCTATCCCCATCCAGCCCAGGAACCCTATGAGTATGATGACGCTCAGGATGGTCGGCCCGAGGACGGCTGTGAGCACGATGAGGAAGGGTAGGCCGGGGATGGTGAGGAGGACGTCGTTGATCCTCATCAGGAGCTCGTCCACCCAACCGCCTATGTACCCGGATGTGAGCCCGACGAGCACGCCCAGGGCCACCGCGATGACGGCCGAGAAGATGCCCACGAATATAGATATCTTGCTCCCGTGCATGAGCTGCGTGAATATATCGCGGCCGTAGTTGTCAGTACCAAGATAGCCGAAGGACTCACCCCATATGCGGGAGCTCACGTCGTCCAGGTACACCTTCACGGAGCCGTCCTCGCCGCTGGTCTGAACCCTGAGAACGAGATCGTAGGTCCCCGCAGAGGGGAACATCCTGGACGCGTCGCCCAGTATGTCGTTGAAGAGCCTCAGCCTCAGTATGGCGTCGTTTGTGTCGATCTGGGGCCTCGGCACGGTCCAGTCCTGAGACCTGCGCTGGGGCCCAGAGCTCCACAGCTCGAGTAGGTTCCCGTCCGTCTGCCTTAGGAGCACCTGTATGCTCCACGACGCCTCGCCAGTGACCTGCGCCATGTAGGCGACGTGGACCGAGAACCTGCGCGGAGGCCTGTACGTATACTGGAAGGTTCTCTCGATGGTGGCTAAACCCTCGGCGTCCGATGCGCTCCTCACCTCTATGGCGCCGGGGCCGCTGCCCTCCTCGACCAGGGGTATCCCGGGGTAGCCCTCCGAGCCCGTCCATAAGACCGCTGCGCCCCCAGTCGCCTCTGCGCTCCACTCGCCCATCGCGGCCTCAGATGAGAGGGCGGGGTCTGTGATCAGGTACAGGTTGGGAGGGAGTGATGAGTCCAGCCACTGGGGCTTGGCCCTGAAGTTGGCCAGCTGCATCGTGTACATGGGGTCGTAGGGCGTCAGGTAGGGTGCCAGCGCCGCCATGCCTATGAAGATGAACAGCAAGGCGAGGCCGGCCTGGCCCATCCTGTTGCGCAGGTACATGCGGCTGAACTCGGCCACGCTCTTCGCCAACTGCTTCCTGTCCATCCCGGTCACTCCTGCTTTATCCTCGGGTCAAGGAACCCGTAGATGAGGTCCGCGATGAGGTTGGCGGCCACCACCATCACCGAGATTATGAAGAAGATGCCCTGGAGGGCCGGGTAGTCCTGCTTCAGTATGGCGTCCCAGATGTACCTTCCCAGCCCGTACCAGCTGAACACCGTCTCAGTGAGGAGCGCCCCCGACAGGAGGAAACCGAAGGCCAGCGCTATCACGGTCACCATGGGCAGCATAGCGTTCCTGAGGGCGTGCTTGTACTGGACCGTCCTCTCGTCCAGGCCCTTGGCCCGGGCCAGCTGGATGTAGTCCTCCGTCAGGATGTCGATCATGGCGGCCCTCATGATGAGGGCGTAGCCCCCGAAGAGGATGATGACCAGGGCGAAGGTGGGCAGCGTCATGTGCCACATTATATCCAGCACCAGGGCGAGAGGGTCCGTGGGCGCCGGTACGCTTGTTGTGCCCCTTATGGGGAACCACTTGAGGTCAACCCCGAATACGAGCAGCAGTATGAGGCCCAGCCAGAATATGGGCACCGAGTTCCCCAGGAAACCGAAGCTTATCGCGGTGATGTCCACGAGGCTCCCGCGGCGCGCCGCAGCCAGTATGCCTATCACCATCCCTATGACTATGGAGAGCACCGTGGCCGTGCCCACGAGCAGCAGCGTGTTAGGGAGCCTCGCCATTATGTCCTCGGCTATGGGCCTCTGGCTGTAGAAGCTGTACCCGTAGAAGCCGCGGAAGCTCTGCACCATGTACTGGATGTACTGGTCCCAGAGGGGCCTGTCCAAGCCGAACAGCTCATAGAGGCGTGTCACCTGCTCGGGGCGGAGCCGAACCATGTCGGCGATCATTGCGACGGGGTTCCCAGGCATCATCCTGAAGATGACGAAGTTCATGGTCATGATGATCAGGATGGTCACGATGGCGAAGGCGACTCTCTTGGCGGCGTAGGAAAGCAGACCCATGTTATCAATTTAGTCCATTGACTGGATAGTATTTCAATTTTCTTTACAAAAAGGGTGAATGGGGCTATGCCCCGGGTGCTCTTTTCCGCATCACAACGTAGCCCACGGCCACAAGCACTACGACGACCACCAGGCCGGCGTAGTACATGGTGTAGTCCGGGGGCTTAGCCACTACTACCAGATTGTAGTCGTCGCGGGCGCCGATGCCCACGGCCGTCACGGGGGCGGTGAACTCAACCGTCACCGTGTATGTGCCTGGGTTGATGGTGGCCGTGTCAACGGTCACCGTGTAGGTACCGCTAGCGGCCGCGGTGCCTGTGAATGCCTTCACCGTGGCCCCAGCGCTGCTTAGGACCGTCGCGGTGTACGTGCCGTTGGTGATGGGCGTTGTGCCTATAACCTCTGTCTTGGTGAAAGCCTTGGTGTCTCCCTGAGTCAACGTGTACGTCGTGTAGCCGAGGGTGCTGTCAGCCGGCTTCAGGAACCACTTGGGGTTCGCCTCCACCAGCACGTACTCCCCGGGCTTGTACTCCTTGAACTTGTATGGGCCGGTGCCTATGAGGTTGCCGTCGGCTATAGGCTGGTACCTAACGGAGTCCTCTATGTTCTCCCAGATGTGCTTAGGTATCATTGGTATGTTGGACCCCACCCAGTGGAGCGCCCAGAAGCTTGTGGTGTTAAGGTAGGCGATGGCTGTGTATGTCCCGGCGGTCTCTGCCTTCTGCAGCCCCTTCAGGTAGCTGATGTAGACGGGGTTCACCTGCTCCTTGGCGTAGGTCCAGGTGAAGATCACGTCGTCGGCCGTGAAGGGTTTTCCGTCGTGCCACGTCACGTCGTCGCGTAGGTTGAAGGACAGCTTCAGGCCAGAGCCTCCCTCCGGCGTAGTCCAGGGCTCCGAGGTCCAGCTCTCGGCTAGCCACGGCAGCTCCTCGAACGTCATCGGGTCAAGCTGGATCAGCGAGTCGTAGATGACGTTGTTCAGCATGGTGTCCCACCACCAGTTGATCTCGTACATGGGGCTCGGCTGCTGCGGGTCTGAGGTCCAGCCTACGTTTAGCACGGAGCCGTACTTCTGAGTCTTATCGGTGGCGAAGGTCATGGTGAAGGCGTTAGTTACTCCGCTCCACCAGGGCAGGTCTACCACGTCCTTGAGCCTCGCGTTGTAGGGCGAAAGGTAGGCCTTGGCGTAGAGGGGTATGAAGGGCACCTGCTCGGACAGCAGGTACTGGGCATCATGTGCCCCCTCCAGGCACTCCTCGTAGGTTGAGCCGAACTTGAGCCTGTTAAGGGCCGCGTCAACCGTTGTGTTCTTGAACATCTGGTAGTTCTGGCTCGGAGGCGAAGTGGAGTGGAATATATCCCACAGCCAGTCGACGTCCGGGCCGCCGCCCCAACCCGATGTGTAGATGTCATAGTTCTGCTCAAGGAACACAAGAGGCGAGGCAACGGACCTGGGGACTTCCTGTAGGTCGTAGGGGATGCCCACGATGTCCATCTGGGCCGCCAGCTCCCTCGCAGAGTAGATCCTGTGGGGGTGCTCGGTCCTGGCGATGATGGTCAGCGGCCTCATGGTCTCTCCCGTCTCGGGGTCGATGCGTTTGCCATCAGGCCCCTTCACGAAGCCTATGCTGTCGAGGATCTCACCCGCCAGCGTGGGGTTGAACTCGTATGTGACGTACTCGGTGGCAGCCCACGGTCCATAGCCGGGGGACTCTATGAAGGTCTCGATCACGTACCCGAGCCCCTGCAGGCCCTCCCTCACGTACTTGTCCTTGTCCACCAGGTGGGCTATCGCCTGCCTGAACTTGGTCAAGGTCAGAGGGTACCTCTCACACTGGAGCGAGAAGCCCCACATGCCCTGCTCGGCGGACTGGGCCGTCTCGATGGTGCCGGCTGTGAGCCCCGGCTGTATGTCGGGGATCTGCTCGGCCTCGAAGAAGTCCATTATGTCCACGTCGCCGGAGAGGAGGCCAGCGACCTCGGCCTCCGATGAGGCGTAGATCTTGAACCTGATCTCCTTGAAGTAGGGGCCCTCGAGGGGTCCTATGGATGAAGAAACCGCGGCTGTCGCCATCGGCTGCACCAGGAATGATAGCAGCAGTGTCGATGCGATCAGTAGTAGCTTTGCTCTGAGGATTAATCTATGGTTATTCATTTTCCTCAGAGTAGGCTGGAATTGTAATGTATTTATCAATTTCTATAAATAACAGCGCGATCCCTATTCCTTGGATGCCTTTTGAGGTCAGGCGAGGGCCCCGATCAAGGAATAATGGAGGTGGCGGAGTACCCGGCGCCGAGGCTCCAGTTAGCCGTCTCCAGCGTGATGCTGTTGGTGTCCCTCATCCTCCTGGTCAGGGTCTTCATCCGAGGAAGCACGCTTCAGGGGGTGGCCGCTCTCCTGATCTCCTTCGCCTTCACCATCATTTTCCTATGTGCGCCGCAGCTACGGGAGTTCACGGAAGTGGGGCGAGCCATCGGGGAAGGCAGAGCGTACGTTAAGAAGGTCAGCGGCCAAGAACTGTCCCGGGTCCTGATAGAGGCGCTCTTCCTGTTATCCGTGGTAGTCGGCCCCTTCGCGCTGTCAGCTTTTCTCCCACCGGACACATGGTTCAGCGTTGTCCTCGGCGTGACCACAGGGTTCTCGGTCTCCCAGATCGGATTCATCCTCTACGTCAGGGGCTGGGAGAAGTCGAACGAGGTAAAGCTGGAGCAGTACAGGGTCACGCTTGAGGGCGGCAAGGGCAGGTTAGTTTTGGAGCGGGGCGTGAGGGCGAGGAGATGAGGGACACCAGGGTCGTCGTGGGCTACCTCACGCCCATAGTGTCCAGCATGGTCGTGTCCCTCGGCTTCGTGAGGCTCATCGTGAGCAGTGGCCTCATCAGGCCAACACCGCCCACCTTGGGCGCCGACGCCTACGGCCAGGCTGTGTGGACCCTGAGCCTAACCCTTCTGGGCCTCGTGGGGGTCACATTCCTCTACTGGCTCATCACCAGGGGGAGGGACTTCGAGCTCCGCGTCATCCTGGCCCTTGTGGTGGCCCCCACATCGGCCATCCTTGTAATCATTGTGTCACAGACTGTGCTGCTTGTGGTGGCTAAGGCCGTGTCCACCCTCATGGCCTCCATCGTGGTGCTCCTGTCCCTCTACGTGGCCGTGTTCAGCGTCATATTCATACTGAGCAACGCCTTCGGCACACGCGTCAGGAACGCCATCTTCATACTCTACGGTGCCCTACTGGGCGGATTCATAAGCCTGCTGATGCCCACGGCGTCCCTCGTCGTCATGCTGGTCGCGGTGGCCGTCTACGACCTTGTGATGCTCAACTCGGCGTGGTTCATCGGGCTCGTCAAGGTGTTGGCCCAGTCGGGGCGGCCCGGCGCCAGGATGAGCTACGTCACAGACACCATGGAGATGGGCGTAGGGGAGCTCATATTCTACAGCTTCGTCCCGGCCCACGTGGAGGCGTACTACGGGTTGGAGATGCTGCTGGTCACGGTCGCCATGACGGGCGTCGGGGTCTTGCTGAACCTGTGGGTCCTGGAGAAGAGGGGATTCATAGCGGGGCTTCCTGCCCCCATCCTCCTCGGGTTATCCCCCCTCATGCTGACGTATATTTTGAGGTGAGAGAGAGGCGGCTGGTTAAAAAGTCGAGACGATCATTATGTACGCTTAGATGGCCGGGGTTACGCCGAACTCTCTGGCCTTCGCAGCGAGCCTCTTATCGAATGTTAGCAGAGGTAAGCCGAGACGCTTGGCCGAGGAGAGGATGACGAGATCATTGTACTCCCCAAGCCTCCTCACGTTGCCAACGGCGAAGGCGATGTCGTCGGCGTCGATGGGGTGGAACCGGGTCTTGGTGTCCATGAGGTACTCGTTCACCTTCATTCGTGTGTCCTCAGCAGTCACCTTCTGATCCTTCATGAACCAGACGTACTCGTGGAAGACGATGCCCGGGATCACCCACTCCTCCAGCGAGTCGAGCGCCTCCAAAGCATCCCCGTGGGAGTCGCTGTCCTCGAATGTGTCGAAGACGAGGACGTTCGTGTCGACTACTGCACTCATTCCCTGACGCCCTGCTCGATGGATCTCCCTATCTCCTCGACGGTGAGGCCCCTGCCGAGCCGCAGGGTGCTCCTCCTGCCCCTCCTAGGCAGCTTAATGAGTATCAGGTTCTCCGCCTCGCGGTACTCCAGGGTGACTGTGTCCCCTTCCTCGATCTCGGCGCTCGCACGGATCTCCTGGGGGATGGTTATCTGGTAGTTGCGGGTCACCTTGCTAGTAGGCATAGTTGGCCTAGTAATTGTGTTAGATGTCGTGTTTTATAAGGATTGTGAGAAGGTGGTGGTTAGTGTGCCTTGCTGCCGTACTATTTCGTGGCCCGCATCGGGGACCTGTCCGATTGCAGGTTCACCTCGAACGTGATGGTCTCCATCAGCGAGTTCGAGTCCATCATCGAGGAGGCCGAGAACCATCTGTGGGTCATAATCAACAAGAGGACCCGCAGCGTCCGGCCCTTCATAGCTCAGGCGATTGAGCGGGGGATAAGCCTGAGGTCCAACTTATATTAGTTCAGCGAGGCTCGTAGGTTGAACGCCGACGTGTTTTGCAGCGCGAGCGAGGCGTGCATCCTCGGTGGCGAGGTTAAGACCAAGCCTCTCCGCTGTATGGAGATATGAGGCATCGTAAAAGGTCAGGTCTGTGGACGCGGCTAGGCGGAGGGCCTCGGGCTCGTCCTCTACTTGGAGGACAACCATGTTTCGAAGAATGGAGGACGAGGCCTCTGCGAGTTCCATCGCCTCTTCTTCGGAGAGGATGCCTGACCTTAGCTGCCTTAGGGCCGCGTTGCCCAGCTCGTAGCGGGCGAGGTCGAGGGTAGAGGAGCCTGCGATGTGTACAGTCCTGCGGGTGATGAGGGCCAGGAAGATGGTTGAGGCGTCGACTAGGACGCTCATCTCCTCTCCCTGTCCTCGCGGATTCCAGCGACTACGTCCTCTGTCCTTATCCTGTCGAGGGCAGGGGCTAGGTGTTCGAGTTTCATATCAAGTTCCTCGGCCTCGGCCCTGGCCACCTCGCGCTCTAGAGCCTGTCTCACGATCTTGGAGGCGTTGATGCCGTGTCTCTTGATCTTGGCCTTAAGCTCCGCGGGTATCTTCGCGGAGACGGTCTCGTACTGCGTCATGGTCTACACTCTGGTTTACCTAAAAGGGATACATATAGGTTTGCCTAAGGAAACCACTAGCCCTTCGCATGCCTGAGCAGAATGGTGCGTGGTGGGCCCGAAGGGAATTGAACCCATGACCACCCGGTTATGAGCCGGGTGCTCTAGCCAAACTGAGCTACGGGCCCGCACCCACCACTAACTGGAGACGCAGATATAAAAATGACCCCGTGCGGTTAGCTTATAAAAGGGCTGGGGGCTAGTCTCTGGTGCGCGCTCCCGTGGTGTAGACCGGTCAAGCATTTCGGCCTTTCGAGCCGGGGAACCCGGGTTCAAATCCCGGCGGGAGCACCATTCTTCTCTTTCTCTGTGCGTGCACGCAGGGGGGAGGGGGTGGTAGTTATCGTTGCTTTTCCTCGTTTCAAGTCTCGTTTTACTGGTCGGAGGCTTTCAAGATACTCTAGTAGCGAAGGTGGGCGGCAGTTGTCATCCGCACTCGTTGGTCAAGTTATAACTTCGATATCCGAGAACACAGATGAGATCCTAGGCAGGAGTCACTTTATCAAGCTGCTGTGGGGGTTGCGGAGTTTTCGGAGGTTCCATCTGCTGAGTTTGCTGTATAGCTTGTTGTATGGCGATGTTCATGGTGAGCGATACTTTATCATTCTCAAACAATTTCGCTGACATAGGCTGCTGTTGCAGAAAGAAGATCGAGCGGCTATACAATTCCCAGACCCTATTCCAAAGCTCACTGTCTGGATTAAGGCATTCGACATTCAACTTCAGTTCGTTAGAGCACTCATCAAAGTTCAACACCTTCCCGTGAGATTTGTATTTCTTCTCGGTGTCACTTATTGAGAGCCATTTTGCTACTATTTCAGCATGTCTCGGGTTGTTCTTTAACTGGTACTGTTTTAACCACTTTTCTGCGAACTCTTTCGACTCGTCTATAGCACTCTGCGCTCTGGCTATCAGCTCGGGACGGATTTGTGAAAGCATCGGATAATAAAGCTGGATGGGATCACCTGCTTTGACTTTCTCTCTTATTATCTCCAATCCATCAATCAAAGAGCGAGCTGGTATTCCCGGACCAATTGGTCCCGTCATGAACTGCGGGTCGATTGGCCCTAATTCTGATAAATACCCCATCATGATCTTGTCGCTTCCCAACGCAATCATTGTGGCGGCGCTTTTAGCGAAATCAGGCACGATAACCCGGAAGGATTTATTGAACCTCTTTCGGCACATGAGCAGTATCTTCTCAGCGGCCTCTCCACTCCCGCCCGGCGAGTTGATCATGAGCACCCCGTCCTCGCTATCTACGGACCTCAACAGGTCTTCGAACAGGGGAATGTCCTGCTGCATCATGATAGGAATCGGATGATAAGGACTTGCGATGTATACGATCAATTTCGCGCCGAGCATCCCCTGAATATATTTGATCAGGGGCAAACGGTGGTTAGAATAGGTGTTAGTCGCGAGGAGATTACTGACGGTCGGTTCATGGGACACGCAGATTACCCAGTATTACTCTGAACAGTAACTAAATAGACTTTTTTCTCCGACTGCTGGATGCTCTCAAGAATCCTTTTCATTTCATCGAGTTCGTTCAGGTCCTTCTCAGACGTTTCCCAGACGGACTTTATAAATTTCTGAAGAGACAATCCAATCCCTGTATTTCTTTTACGCATCAAAACTTAAGAATTGCTCTATTTTATTAATTTTATGTACTTTTAATGGCGATTTAAACTATTTAAAACCCTCCTGAAAAGAACCTACATAGCATTGAGTAATAAATTGGAATGTGTATATTCAGGGAGATGTGAGCACGTCTTAAGAATCTTGGTGGGAGCGCCAAATAATATAAATTAAGACTCACCTCCGAGTATCCGTGGCCACCAGGAGACCCGAGGACAGCTTCAACCAGATGGCCCCCATATACGACACGTATCGCGGAGTCGACACCCAGGTCCTCGAATACCTGTCTCGGAAGGTGAAAGCCAGAGCATCAGGACGCGGCCAAACGTTGCTTGACATCGGCTGCGGCACCGGCAGATACTCGATACAGCTCGCCGAAACCTGCAGCCTACAGGTTACGGGCGTCGATGTCTCAGAGAAGATGCTGAACCAGGCCAGGGAGAAGCATCCCTCAGGCGTCTGGCTGCTGAAGCCCAT
>DASWLJ010000047.1:0-2829 GCA_036396185.1 Bathyarchaeia archaeon
AGAAAAGGTAACCTTTATAAGGGTCCGTCCGCAACAAAACTACAAGACATTATGGGTAAAATACCCATAAGAATGGTTCTTTGCATTGAAAAAGGTGAGAGAATGAATACCAAAAAAGATCAGGTAGAGGAGACAGCCTCCTGCCCTTCCTGTGGGGGCACGAGGATAATCAGTGACAGGCTCACTGGTGAGAGGGTGTGCGGACAGTGTGGAATGGTTGTCAACGACACCGTCCTCGACACAGGCCCAGAGTACAGGGTGTTCAACCTCAATGAGGAGGACCGCCGCAGAACCGGCACAGGGTACAGCTACAGCATCTACGACAAGGGCCTATCCACGGTCATCAAGGGCGACAGGGACGCACTCGGCAACAAGCTGGACTACGAGACCCAGCGCCGCATGAGGCGGCTCCAGCGCCAGGACAACCGCAGCAAGGTAAACGAGACCCACGCCAGGAACCTGAGCATAGCCATGGCGGAGCTGGACAGGATGAGCAGCGAGCTCCACCTTCCCAGCAACGTCAAGGAGCAGGCAGCCTTCGTCTACAGGCGGGCACTCACGAAGGACCTCATCAGAGGCCGCAGCATAGACGCCTTCGTCGCAGCCAGCATATACGCGGCCTGCAGGATCCTCAAGGTGCCCAGGCCGCTAAAGGCGATATCCGCTGCCAGCTCCAGGGAGCACAGTGAGGTGGCCTTGACCTACAGGCTGTTGCTGAAGGAGCTCATGATAAGGCCCCCTGTGGACGGTCCCTACAAGTTCGTTCCCAGCATAGCGTCGAAGCTGAACGTGAGGCAGCCCACCGAGTTGCTCGCCGTGGAGATACTGCGGAAGGTGGGCCAGAGGAAGGGCCTCACCGGCAAAGACCCTCGTGGTCTGGCCGCAGCCGCGCTCTACATGGCGTGCCAGGAGAACAACGACAAGCGCGTACAGCGGCTCATAGCTGAAGCTGCTGGAACCACCGAGGTCACGCTCAGAAACAGGTACCGTGGTCTCAAGGAAGTACTAGACGACCTGCCCGAGCTTGACGTGCCGGCCCCGGCTGTCCAATAGATCATCAAGTTTTTACAGCTAGCCCCTTTCTATTAGCGACATGCTTCAGGGGCGGTCCAGGGAGCGTTCTCTGCTCCTACTAATGCTGGTTCAGCTCTCCACGGGCTTCAGCTCGGGGATCATAGAGCCAATACTGAGCCTGTACGTGAGGAGCAGGGGGCTCGCCATCTTGGAGGTGGGCCTACTGGGCACGGCGTCCATGCTGGGCTGGTTCATATTCGAGCCCCTCATGGGAGTCGTGGCCGACAGCGTGAGGAAGCGGACCATGATGATCATAGCCATCGTGGGGACAACGGCCGTCTACGCTCTGTATCCCTTCGCCTCGACGCTCACCCACTTCGCTCTACTGGAGTTCACGCGCAGCTCGGTGCTCTCAGCTTACTCGATACCCGTGAAGGCGCTGATGGCCGAACTCCTGCCCAGCAGGGACAGGGGGCGGGCCTACGGCCGCTACATGACTGTGATAAGCCTGGGCGGCATGATGTCGCCCTTCATAGGCGGATACGCCTCCCAGATGTCAGGCTACCTGGTCCCGTTCTACATATCGGCCGCGGTCGGCGTCGTCGGGCTGGCCGCGTTACTGGCCATGAGGCACGGCGACGAGCCTCTGAAGGGTAGCGCAGCGACGAAGGGTTGGAGGGAGATACTGACGGCCCCCGTCCTCGGCGTGTTCAGCGTCAGGGGACTCTTCTTCGTGAACTCCGGGTTCCGCTCCAGCTTCCTCCCAATATACCTCAACGAGTCGCCACTCTTCAGAGCCTCCGAGGCCCAGATAGGCGCCTTCTTCACCCTGGTGAGGCTCTCGGGCGCCCTGAGCAGGTCCACGATAGGAGACCTGTGCGACAGGCTCGGCAACAGGCTGATGATGGTGGTCTCGGTCGCCGTTCTAGGGGTGAGCTACGGCGCTCTGCTCCTGGGCGGGAGCGTGTGGGTGATGTACGCCGTGGCCGTCATGCAGGGTGTGTCCATGGCCGGCGCCGACACGAGCATGATGCTCCAACTGATATCCGTGATGCCTGCGGGGAGAACCGGGCTGGTGATGGGTCTATTCAGTGAGGCCGAGAACGTGGGTGGGCTGATCGCCACGCCCACCCTGGGCTACATGTACCAGAGCATGGGGGCCGGCTCATCCCTCACGGCGGTGGCCGCTGCCATGTGCCTGAACGCGCTCCTAGCCTTCCTCGTGATAAAGAAGAAGGATGACTAGGCGTCCTCGGGGAGGCGTACGGCTATCCTGCAGACGTCGTCCCCCTGCATGACCGTCTCCAGAACCTCCACCTCCACTGGCTTCCCCAGGATGTACTCCCAGATGCCCTTGTAGAAGCCCGCGCCGCAGTAGCAGTACGTCTTGCTCAGGGGCTCGTCACCCCTCCTGATCAGGTCCCGTACCCTGGGGCAGTGACAGTAGTGGAACCTCCTCAGGTCTGGGTCCTCCTCTGCCCAGTAGGAGGGCCAGTCGAAGGGCATCTTCGTGGCTATTATCGTGTCCCCGCGGAGAACGCCGGCTACGCCCCAGCCCCGCTCCTCTATACCCTCGATCTCCTCCTCGTCCAGGCCCAGGAAGTCCCTGGTGGTCTTCAGGAACTGGTCCTGCAGCATGGCGTGGACCCGCTTCAGGTCCCCCGTCTCGGCGTAGACCCTCCTCATCTCGTCCAGCCGGGGCTTGGGGTAATGGCAGGCGCAGCCAGCCAGAACGTCCTTCGCCCTATCCGGGTCCGCCGCCTCCAATCGGTCCAGGAGGGCCCGCGTCCACTCCACTACAGGGGGTCCGGCTTC
>DASWLJ010000048.1:0-7035 GCA_036396185.1 Bathyarchaeia archaeon
CATAGACGACGACAGCTTCATCAAGAGCGGCTTCTGGTTCGAGTCCGAGTACAGCGTCGAGCGAAGCCTCTACATAGAGGACAACCTGTACACCATAAGCAGGGGCATGCTCAAGGTCAACGACCTGGGCACCCTTGAAGAGATCGTGTCTGTGGAGCTGGGTGAGGGCTAGTGGCCGAGGCTAAGCGCATATACGGCAAGACCCTGGACGTTTACCTCTGCATCCTGACCAAAGACAGCGGCGTGGGCGTCAGGGACATCTGGAGGGAGCTGGGCTTCAGCACACCCAGCCTAGCCCAGTACCACGTCAACAAGCTCCTTGACCTGAGGCTCATAGAGGCCGACTTCGACGGCAAGTACATAGTCAACGACCAAGAGAGCATAGAGGCTCTGCGCAGCTTCCTGCTGCTCCGCGGCATGCTCATCCCCCGCCTCACCATATACTCGGCCCTCCTACTGGGGCTCATGGTGAGCTACGTGAGCTTCTGGCCGTGGCGCGGCGACTTCAGGGACCTGGCGACGCTCTTCATCGGCCTGTTCAGCGCCGTAGCGTTCCTCTTCGAGGCCGTGAAACAGTACAGGGGCCTCACCTTCATGAAGAAGGAGCCCTAGCCGCGCGCCGGGCACCGAGCTACAGGTTTCAATTATATGAGGTTGCGGAGCTGCTTCAGTACGCTGCTCCCGGCCATGTGCCAGTATATCCTCCTCGTCAGCTCGTTCCTGGAAAACATGCCCCTTATCCTCCTGCCCCAGGACCCGTAGAAGCTGCTGTAGCACTCGTAGAGCTCCTCCTGGACCTCCCTCCTCGTCAGGGTCTCGGTGCCCATGACGGCGTGTGCCATGTCGTAGTTGAACAGGTTATCGTCCTCGATCCATCCCCTGGCCTTGGCCTCGTCGTAGACCTCTGTGCCGGGGAACGGCGTCAGCGCCGTGTATATGACGAAGTCTGGGTCCAGCTCCGACACGTAGCTCCTCAGGCACGCGATGGACTCGTGGGTGTCCTCCCTGTCGCCTATTATGAACATGGCGTGGGTGAAGATGCCGTTAGCCTTCAGCAGCCGCACCGCCTCCTTGGCCTCGCTTGGCTCGATGCCCTTTCTGTACCTCTCCAGGGTGCCGGGCTTAGGGCTCTCCACGCCCATCATGACCCACTGTAGCCCCGACCTCCTCATCACGGGCAGCGAGTCCTTCGCCTTCACAACGTCGTCGCACCTCATCTGGATGAACCACATGAGGTCGTCGCCGACATCCCGCTTAAGCAGCTCCTCAGCTAGCTCCGCGCCCCTGCCGCCGGCCCCGAAGTTGTCGTCCGTGAGCCAGATGAACCTGCTCCCGAACTCCTTGTAGATGTACTCCATCTCGTCCGCTACCCTCGCCGGGGTCTTGAGCCTCCACATCCCGCACCAGTGCCTCCACTGGGTGCAGAAGGTGCACCTGTGGGGGCAGCCCCTGCCTCCCTCGACGAGGGCGTACGGGGCGTCCTTGCCGGCCATGGCCGCGAAGTGGTACTTTTGGACGCTATCCCGGACGAGGTGGTAGCCCGGGAATGGCAGCGTGTTCAGGTCCTCTATTAGGGGCCTGTCGGGGTTCACGTGTACGGTTTCGCCGTTCCTGTAGGCGAGTCCCGCAACGTTGGAGAGGGGCGAGCCGTCCATCCTGGCCTTCACCAGCTCCGTGAAAGTGACCTCGCCCTCGCCCCTCACCACCGCGTCTATCTCAGGGTACGCCGCCAATGATTCCTCGGCCAGGGACGAGAAGTGGACTCCGCCGGTGACGGTGAAGACGCCGGGGTTCGCCTTCTTAGCCAGCTGAAGCGTCCGGGCGGTGAGGTACGTGTTACATGTAGCTAGGCTGCTGGACGCCACGATGTCGGCTCCCGAAGCCTCCATGCGCCTGCTCAGCTCATCCCAGCCTACCCGCTTGGCGTTGCAGTCGAGTACCTCCAGCTCCACGCCCGGGAGCTCACGCTCCAGGTAAGCACCCAGCTGGATGATCCCGTAGGGTGGTGGCAGGTACTCACCCATGATGAACCAGATGTCCTTGGGGGGCTCGACGAGTAGAACCTTCATCGTGCCTGGATCATATGTGCCCGTCCATTTAAATCCTCAAGGTAGATAAAAAATATTCAAGCCCCCGATTAGCACCCACGGAGATTCTCGTCGAGCACGCCCAGCTGAGGAGAGACGCGTAAGATAAGCGCCCTCATCAGGGTCTGCAGGGAGGAGAAACGCACTACGCTGGTAGACTGGGACGGGGAGCTCCTGGACGCCGTGAAGATAGAGAAGACGCTGCCTTGACAGGACTATGCGTGATTATATTTACTCACAAGTAATATATTATACAAAAAAAATTGGAGTTGTATGAATAACAGTGTCCTATTGGAGGATGGGAGAAGGGCGAACATCGTTGTTCTGACGCCGGACGACGTTGACAGGCTTCACAATCTACTCACGAATCTATCCGATGACGATGCCAAGTGGAGCATGGCTCCCTACCAACGCGAGTGGGTCCAGAAGTGGCTGAACACCCCGACCCTCATCCAGCTTGCAGCGGAACATTCAGGTGAACTCGTGGGGTTCGTCTGCGTCGAAGAGTGGACTCACCCGAGGAGAAGGGGGACAGGGTACCTCGGCGCCTACGTTCATAGAGATTATCGTAGCACTGGGCTCCTGTCAGAAATCGTTGGGCGTCTATTGGATAAGGTCAAGGAGAAGGGGCTCCACAAGGTCGACACCGAGGCCGTCGCGGAAAATGCGTCCACCATAAGCGTCCTTGAGGAACAGGGGTTTCAGGTAGAGGGCAGGAAGAGAGAATGTTTCTACGGCGCAGATGGAAGATACTATGACACGTTGATAATGGGCAAGGTACTGGACTAATCGACGCGGTGCCCGCGCAGTCATAGGATGAAACTTATTTCATTCAAAGATTTTATGACGTGGTTAGGTCTCTCCCATTCGCTTCTATTGTACTCATCTTCCGGTTGAACCAATATGGTTTGCATACCGATGCGGTTCCCCCCGAATATGTCCGTCGAAATCGTGTTACCTATCATCACAGATTCCTCCGGCTTGACGTCTAACATATTCAACATCAGATGGAAGATACGTGGATCGGGTTTACCGAAACCCAATTCGCTTGAAACAAGGATTTGGTCGAAATATTCGCCAATGCCAGCTTCGCACAACAACTTCATTATGTTTTCTTTCTTAGTTTCGGGAAGTGTGTTGGTTATGAGCCCCAACTTATATTTTTTCTTCAATTCGCCCAATACACTAACTGTGAAAGGAAGCAAAGAGCCGGAGCCCTCTTCAATCAGTGTATTGCCGAGATCGAAGACAACCGCCTTGAACATTAGTAGGCAGGGAGTTATCAAGGATTTAAATTTAATATGATGTTTTCATTGCAGCTTGATGCCGGCTATTCGTTCCATGAGGCTTGTTTTCCATGACGATGTCAAAATGAGGGTTGTCCGTAGCAGGCGTTTAATCGATGCGTTCTGGTCTTTAGACTATGTTTTACGTATAAATAAAATAACTTGATACCGGACATGTTCAAGTCAAATATAATAAAAAACAGGCTAAAAACACGCATTCATTATGCACAAATTTCCACTCTGTTAGCTAGTTATATAGTGGCGATTGCGATACCAGCTACTTTCTAACGATCAGGGTTTTTTATATTCAGGTCAGCAACAGTAACTAGGGATAGACAATGTACACAGCGGAGATAAGCAGGGGAAACCCGACGTGTTTCCTGTTCATGATCGACCAATCAGGATCAATGGAGGACCCCTTCGGCGGCGACACCTCAGGCTCCAAGGCCCAGGCGGTGGCCGACGCCATAAACAGGCTACTGCAGAACCTCGTCCTGCGATGCGCCAAGGCTGAGGGGATAAGGGACTACTTCCACGTGGGCGTGATAGGGTACGGCACAAAGGTGGGCCCAGCCTTCGGTGGGGACCTGGCCGGTGAGAGCCTCGTCCCGATTAGCACCATAGGCGACCGGCCTCTCATGATTGAGGAGAGAATGCAGAAGGTGCCCGACGGGGCAGGCGGCGTCGTGGAGCAGGCGGTGAAGTTCCCCGTGTGGTTCGAGCCAGTCTCGAAGGGCCCGACTCCCATGAAGCAGGCCCTGAAGAAGGCTGAGGGCATCCTGGCGGAGTGGCTCAAGGACCACCCGGACTGCTTCCCCCCCATCGCGATAAACATATCCGACGGCGAGCCAACGGACGGGGACCCCTCCAGCGTGGCGGAGTCAATAATGCAGCTTGAGAGCAGCGACGGGCACGTGGTCTTGTTCAACCTCCACCTCTCATCCAGCAAGGCTCCACCCTTCGAGTTCCCAGACGCGAACGACAACCTGCCGGACGAGTTCGCCCGGCTCCTGTACGAGATGTCCAGCGTGCTCCCCGAGAAGATCAGGATGGAGGCCGAGAGTGAGGGCTTCAAGGTGTCGGACGAGTCCAGGGGGTTCATCTTCAACTCCGACATGGTCAAGGTCATCCAGTTCCTAGACATAGGGACAAGAGCTACAAACCTGCGATGAGCAGAACCTCACATGAAGCTGATCTCCTCCTTTTTTACCATACCTAAGAAGGGCAGCCAGCCCAAGGAGAACGAGGACTTCTTCTACCCACACGAGGCGGAGATCAGGCGAGACCACCAGTCCATGGCCATCGCTGACGGCGCCAGCGAGGGATTCCTCAGCAAGCTGTGGAGCAAGATCCTGACCGTCTCCTACGTCAACTTCGACCGAACAGACCTGGACATCCGACAGTTCACAGACTTCTGTATCGAGGTCTACGACTACCAGAGAGAAAGGTACATCCAAAAAAGAGAGGAGAACAACAACCCTCTGAAATGGTTCGAGGAGAACCTCATGATCAAGGGCTCCTTCTCGACCCTGCTCGGGGTCACCTTCTTCAACGAGACGCCGGAAGGGGGGCACTGGAGGTCCATCTCGGTGGGGGACTCCTGCCTCTTCCAGCTCAGGGACAGCGTCGTCGAGTCCTTCCCGGTGAGCGACGCATCCTCCTTCGGCAACACCCCCGACCTCATATCATCGAACCCAGCGTACAACCGGGAACTGGAAGCCAAGGTCAGGATTAAAACAGGCCAATTCATTTTCGGCGACTCCTTCTACCTGATGACGGACGCCATAGCCAACTGGTTCATGACCCAGGCTGCAGAGGGGGGAAGGCCCTGGGCGACCCTCGAAGAGCTCCTTGAGACAGACGATTTAAAGGGATACGTGAACCGCCTGCGGGAAGAAAACAGGCTGAAAAACGATGACGTCACCATCGCCCGGGTTAAGCTGGCGGAGGACTGACCCCTGCCCAAGCCCACGCTGCAGGAGTACCAGGAGGCCATACAGCGGCCGGACCTGTGCTTCAAGGATGGCGACCTGAAGAACGGGAAACCCGTCTCCGGCGTGTTTGGGCTGCCCAAAGTGATATCAGGGGGCTTCGCCGGGGTCTTCCAGATCAAGAAGGGAAACAAGAGCTACGCCGCGCGCTGCTTCCTGCGGGACGTCGGGGACATAGAGAAGCGGTACAAGGCCATACAGGATTTCCTCAAACGGAAGAGGATACCCTACTTCGTGAAGTTCGAGTACATAGACCAGGGCATACTCGTGAAGGGGAAGAAGCACCCCATACTCAAGATGGAGTGGCTAAACGGCCAGACCCTGGGAGAATACGTCGAGAAGAACAGACGCAACAGCCAGGCCATGGAGGACATGGCCCAGAAGTTCAAGGAGCTGGTCAACGAGCTGAAGAGGCGCCAGGTCTCTCACTGCGACCTGCACGACCAGAACATAATGGTGGTAGACGGGGAGCTCAAGATGATCGACTACGACGCCATGTTCGTCCCGGGGCTCGAAGGCTACCCGGGCAGCGAAGTGGGGCACACCAACTACCAGCACCCCGAGAGGAGACTGGAGGACTTCGGGCCCCACATCGACAACTTCAGCGAGTGGGTCATATACACTTCGCTAATCGCCCTCGCCAGAAGGCCGGACATCTGGGAGGAACTGAAGGGGGGCGACCAGTGCCTCCTCTTCAGGAGCAGCGACTACAGCGACCCTGACCACTCCAAGGCGTTCAGGGCCATCGAGGACATACCGGACGACAACCTGAAGCTCCTGCTGGACACCTTCAAGGACGCGGTCTACACTTACAACCTCAAGGACATACCCTCCATAGTGGACGAGAGCAAGATCGTGCACAGGCGGAGGCAGCTGGTAAACGAGGTGGCGAAGATCCCCCAAGTATCCATGGACGGGCTTGAGGTGGCTGTACCTCGAAGAGACAAATCATGGATATGGGCGAACAAGGACATCGAGTACAAGAGCTTCACCAAGAACATGAAGCTTGAGAGACTGGCTCTAGCCCTCACCCTACTCTACACGCTCGGGGTTGGAGGCGCCTACGCCCTCTACCAGGTGCCTCTCCAAGAGCTGGCTCGCTACGCGTCCGGCATCCCCATAATGGCCCTGCTAATCACGGCATCCTACCGAGGCCGAGACGTCGTGAGGAAGAGGGACCAAAAGGCATCGAGAGTCAGAAAACTTGAGTCCGAGATCAGGTCGCGGCAGGATAAGATACGCAGAGAGGTTGAGAACGTCGACCAGATCAAGGAGGACGTAAACCAGAAGATAAAGGAGCTGAAGGAGAGAATCGTGACCCTGAAGAACCAGGAGGAACTAGAGCTGAAGAAGAGGGAGTCGACGCACTGGAGCAGGCTGCAGGAGATTGCCGAGGCGAAGAAGGAGGTCAAGGTGCTGGAGAGGAACGAGAGGTACGCCCTCCTCAAGGAGAAGCAGCGGGACCATATAGCAGCCCAACTATTGGCCCACCGGATCAGCGGCTCCAGGACCCCCGGCGTAGGCTTGGTCAAGAGCTTCATGCTCTCGCGTATGGGCATAAAGACGGCGGCGGACTTCGTAGACGTAGGCGTATGGAGATCGATCCTCGCCGGTAAGAGCGCGCGCTTCAAGCTGAGAGACGGGCGGACGGTCCTGGTGTGGTGGGTGAGC
>DASWLJ010000049.1:0-2419 GCA_036396185.1 Bathyarchaeia archaeon
GTCAGGGCGTCCCTGATGTTGTACTCTGGCACCAGCATGGCTCTGGGCCCACCGAGGGCGTCGATCACAATGAGTCGAACGTACTTTATGTCGTGGCGCGCCACGAGCTCCATGATGGGCTCCACGGCGTCGCCGTTGGTCAGTCTAGCAGGCATAGACCACAACATCAAACACACGTATATATAGTTTTTGGGCGATAATCTAAACACATGTATAGTTTAAACACTATTATCTAGACTCCTGTGAACCATGGTTAACGTGTTTAAGGCAATATTACTTCTTCGTTAACGAGGTCACAACGGCCCCTAACAGTACGAGGACGCCGCCCGCCGCGGTGACGGCGTCAGGCAACGTACCCAGTATCGCGGCCTCCCCAACGAACGCAGCCACCGGTTCAAGGTAGAGCCAGATCGCCGCCCGCACAGACTCCAGGCGGCTGAGGGCGAAGTTCCACAGCAGGTAGCCCCCGCCGCTGCAGACGACGGCGAGGTAAAGGACGCTCAGCCACTGGTTTGAGGTGAGGGCGCCAAGCGCAGCCCAGTCGGAGGTGACTGACAGCGGGATCAGGAACAGGGCCCCGAACAATGTGACGTGGCTGGTGACGTACGCCGGTCTACCGGTCCGCTGCATTAGGCGTCTGCTGAGCGTAGAGTACAGGGACCAGCACACGGCGTTCCCCAGGAGGCATGCGACGCCGAAGAGGAACCCGGGGTCGACGTTCATAGCTGTGAGTTTGGGCAGGGTGATTATCGCCACCCCTAGGAACCCTGTGGCGGCGCCGAGGAGCTTTCTGCGCCCCATGGTCTCATGCAGGAGCATCGACGAGGCTACGCCGGTGAGGATGGGGATGAAGCCCACCACGAGGAGGGCTGATACCCCTGCCCCCGCGTATTTGACGCCCGTGTACTGGAGCCAGAAGTAGAGGCTTATGCTCAGGAACCCTAGGAGAGCCATCTCCTTGAGATCGGAGAAATTGGGGCTTGTGCCCTTCAACGCGTTTGATAGGAGGATGGGCGTGAACAGCAGAGTAGCTAATATGAACCTTAACGTGGCGAGGGTCACTGGGGACAGCGTCTTGAGGACCATGGAGGCCGCCACGAAGCTCAGCCCCCATATGAGTGAGACCGAGATGGCTGCGAGAACCCCAGCCCTGGTCTGACCTTCATCCAGCATAGAGCCACTGGTGCTTTAAACGAATATATAGTTTATGGCAAATTTAATATACATGTGTTATTAGAATTACTAAACCAGTTCACATATGTATAAGGTGAAGCCATGTTCGCTTTAGATGAGATCGATAGAAAGCTGCTGGCGGAGATCCTCAAGGACTCCAAGAGAAGCTACAGGGACCTGGCCAGGGCCATAGGGGTGTCTGCGGCCACGGTCATAAACCACATTCAGAGGCTGGAGTCGGCGGGAGTCATCAAGGACTACACGGTGATGCTGGACTTCGAGAGGCTGGGCTTCGAGCTCACGGTGGTCACCGAGATGACGGTGAGCAAGGGTAAGCTCCTTGAGACCCAGCGGGAGATAGCCAAACTGCCCTACGTGTGCGCCGTCTACGACATCACGGGCGAGATAGACTCGATAGTGGTAGCCAAGTTCAGGAACAGGCGTGAGCTGAGCGAGTTCCCCAAGGACCTGCTGAGCATGCCCTTCGTGGAGCGCACCAACACCCACGTGGTCCTGAACACCGTGAAGGAAGACTTCAGGATGATAAACAACCTGTGACCCTTGACGGGGTCAGACAGGCTTCCTGAGGGCTTTACCGGGTAGGGCTCCCGTGTACTTCTCCTTCTTTACGACTTGGACGCCGTTCACGATCACGTAGGGTATGCCAGATGCGTACCTCTGGGGGTCCGTGAAGGTGGCCTCGTCCTTGACCGTGGCCGGGTCGAAGACTGTTATGTCCGCCTTGTAGCCCTCACGTAGCAGGCCCCTGTCCTTGAAGCCCATGCGGTGGGCCGGGGCTCCAGTCATCTTCCTCACGGCCTCCTGCAGGCTGAGGACGCCGTCGCGGACGTACTTGCCCAGGACCCTGGGGAATGTGCCGTAGGCCCTGGGGTGGGGCCTGCTGTCGGCCCAGACGCCCTCCGGGCATATGGCCGAGGCGTCGCTGCCCACCATCATGTAGGGGCTCCTCATGACGCGGACCACGTCCTCCTCGCTCATCCCGAACATGACGCTCTGGACCTGGGTGTCCTCGGCTATCAGGAGGTCGAACATGGCGTCGTAGGGGTCCTTGCCCACTGCCTCGGCCACCTGCTTGAGGTTCATGCCGTTGTACTGGGGGTGGTTCTTGGCCTTGGTGACCATGACCTCGTCCCAGTTGTAGACGAGCCTGCTCTCATCCCTGAGCCTCCGCCTGGTCTCGGGGTCCCTGAGCCTCTCCAGCATCTTCTCTGCGCCCCCCTCGTGG
>DASWLJ010000050.1:0-3117 GCA_036396185.1 Bathyarchaeia archaeon
GCCCTCAGGTGGTCCAGCGTCTGTCTGCGCAGCTCCCCGGGCACATCCGCCAACCCCATAATGTAGTCGGTCTCGGATACGCCCAGCTCCGCGGGCGACGGGTACCCCGCCCCTGTGTTGAGTCCATACAGTATCTGGGCCTCGGAGTACTCCTGGCGGGCGGCCTCCACGGCCTCGTAGAACTCCATCTCGGGGTGCTCCACCACGTAGACACCCATCTCGCCTAGGAGCCTCCCCGCCTCCACGAGCTTATCCTCGGCTTCCCCGGGCTCCAGGTTGTGCAGGTGCAGTATGGACTGCTTGCTCAGCACCCTAGCCCGGCGCGCCCGGCCCAGTGCCTCGTCCCTCGCCTCCTCGCGGCTCCTCAGCATCTCCACGGCCCTGGAGATGATGTCCCTGACGCTGTCCATGGTATCTGCTACGCCGAAGCCCTACATATTCTATGGGGGCGAATAGACGTGCACCTCGGGTCTTGAGGGCAGGTTACCGGGTGTGTACTCGCGGCTCCTCCCCACATATGTGACCCTCCGCCTTCCCCCGATGAACTCCTCCACTGTCTTCAGCTTGAACCTCTGGAAGTTTAAGCCGGGGGTCTCGTAGTGCATGGGCACTACGACCCTGGGGTTGACTAGGGCCACGTTCTCCTCAGCCAGGGCGACGTCCGAGCCCGTGCCTATGAAGAGCACGTCCGTGGCCCCGATCTCCGTGAGCTGGGCCACTGTGAGGTTGTGGCCGAGGTCGCCCGCGTGGGTGAACCTGACGCCGTCGAGTTCGATGCACCAGACGACGTTGGAGCCGAGCCTGCTCCCGCGGGCGTCGTCGTGGTGGCACGGTACCCCCTTCAGGCGGACGCCCATGTACTCGGCCTTCACCGGCTCCGAGAAGACCCTGGCGCCCCCGAAGAGGCTGAGGCCGCTGGCGTGGTCGCCGTGGCCGTGGCTCACAGTCACGATGTCGGCCCTGAACACTGGGACAGGCAGCCCCAGGCTGATGCCGTTGTGGGGGTCGGTGGCCACCGTGGCTGACCCCTGCACCTGGAATAGGCTGTGCCCGTGCCACATGACGGTGACCATACGTGTTGAAATGGATGCGCATCGTTTAAGTCTGTATCGAGGTGGTCACCTCATGTTACTCACATTTATATAAGATTCAGGAGTGCACCTTTCAGGGCGCTGAGATGAGTAAGAGCCACGACATCAGGTTTGACACGGGGGCGTTGGAGAAGATTGTGTACGAGCCCCACTGGGTCCTGGACAATGAGGAGGAGTTCTGGGGCGGCTACCCGGCACAGAGGTACACCCGGGACTGGGCGCGGGCCGTGAACTACGAGATAGACTACGGCGACTGGCGGCGCAGGGTCGAGGAGTGGTCCCGGCTGCCGGAGGAGGAGAGGCGCGTAAGCAGCCTGCTCAGGATCACCGACACAGTCGTGGGGGCTAGGGGGCGCTTCATGCGGGACGCCGTGCCCCACATCCTTGGCTACCTCCCCGAGGCCACGGTGCTGGACGTGGGCGTCTACTTCATCGCCTTCATCAGGCCCAGGGCCTTCGCCAAGGGGGAGATAGTGTTCAACGTGGCCGCCACTTACTGGAAGGGTAACCCGGACAACATACTGAACACCATGGTCCATGAAGTCTTCCACGCCGGCTACAGTTACTGGCTCGGAGACGACGAGGACAGAAGCCTACAGGAGAAGATACTTCGCAACATCCACAGCGAGGGCTCCGCCACCTACGCGGCCTACACGGCCAGGCACCTGTTCCCAGCTCCCGACGACAAAGACTTCCAGATGCTGGAGGACCCTGGGACTGTGAGAAAGCACCTGAGCCAGGTGAACACGATCCTCCGGGCCGCCTCCGAGAAGCCTGAGGCTGAGGTGGAGAAGATGATGTGGGACGTGGGCGTCATCGGCCGGGCCTTCTATACGGTGGGGGCTCACATGTGCAGGGTCATCGAGGAGGACTTGGGCCGGGACGCGCTGGTGTCCACCTTCAAGTCCGGCCCCGCGGCCTTCACGGAGCTCTACAACGGGGCTACAACGCCCAGTCTCAGGCTCAATCCGTCGCCTCGAGGCACCTCTTGAGCTCGGCCAGCGTGATGTTTCCCCCGCTGAGAACTAGGGCCACCCTCCTGCCCTTCAACTCGTTACGCATCTTGATTGCCGCCGCCAGGGGCGCGGCCCCTGCGCCCTCGGCCACGGTCCTGCAGTGCTCCAGGTAGAGCCTGACGCTGTGCCTCATCTCGTCCTCCGAGACGAGCGTGAACTCGTCGACCCAGTCCCTCAGTATACCCAGGGGAAGCTTGAACGCCTGGCGCGTGGCGAGGCCGTCAGCCATGGTGCTCACCGGCCCCGTGGACTCCAGGGCGCCGCTGCGCCAGCTCCTGTACACGCTGGGGGCGTTCTCCGCCTGCACCGCGATCACCCTGGTCTCCGGCTTGATGCTCTTCACCGCTATTGCTGTGCCTCCGCAGCCTGTGCCTGCCCCCACGGGGCTGATGACCGTGTCTATCGTGGGCTCCTGCTGCATTATCTCCAGCCCGATGGTGCCTACGCCGGCTATGAGGTGGGGCTCGTCCCCGCTGCTGATGAACCTGTAGCCGTGGGCCTCCGCGAGCCGCTCCGCGTTGACCTTGGCGTCCTCGAAGTCGCGGCCGTGCTCCACGATCTCGGCGCCGTGGCTCCTGATGGCGGCCACCTTGTCTGGGTTGGCGCCCTCCGGCACGCATACGTGGGCCTTGACGCCGAAGAGGCTGCACGCTAGGGCTATGCTCTGGCCGTGGTTGCCCGTGCTGGCCGTGACGACGCCCTTCTCGCGTTCAGAGGCGTCCAGCCTGCTCACCAGGTTGATGCCTCCCCGTATCTTGAAGGCCCCCGTGGGGTTGTGGTTCTCGTGCTTCACGTAGGCTGCGAAGCCCAGGAGCCTGTTGAGGGTGGGGTACGTGTACAGCGGCGTCGTGGGCAGGTAGGGCCGTATGCGCTTCTGGGCGTCCAGGATGTCCATTAGGGTGGGCTGCTTCATGGTTATCAGGCATTCCGGGAGGCTTATCGGGTTATCGGTGGCCCCGCGGGTGGACAAGTGCCCGTATCATAGATATACCTCCGCCTGATCCAAGTCT
>DASWLJ010000051.1:0-7365 GCA_036396185.1 Bathyarchaeia archaeon
ACGACTGCGATCCGGATGTACGCTGCTTTGCATTGATTGCTATGAGGAGTTTCCCTGACTCGGTCCCCAGCGCTAAACTAGAGAAGCTTCTGAAGGAGGAGAGAGGCGTGAACAGGGCTATGGCCAACCGGTTAATGTGCACGAAGAAATCTGGCTGATGGGTCCGGTTATACGCCTTGCATCGCACGCGGTATACTCCCACACTCAATATCTTTTATCGATCAAAGTTACCATGCAATAACCAGCGTGAGGAATAACAGCGTGTACGTATCTCGTATACATCTTACTAACTGTTATTTACACCGCAAACGATTATGAGACGTGAGACACGGTGACTGAGATACTTGTGACAGGCGGAGCAGGCTTCATAGGCACCAACCTGGTCAACGAGCTGAGGCGCCGAGGTCACAGGGTCCACGCCGCTGACCTCTACAACACCGACCGCGAAGACTACACGAGGGCTGACGTCCGCAGCTACCGGCAGTTTGAGCAGCTACTCGACTCACACGAGTTCGACTACGTCTACCACTTGGCGGCGGAGTACGGACGCTGGAACGGCGAGGACTACTACGAGAACCTCTGGCAGACCAACTGCATTGGCACCAAAAACCTCCTTAGGCTCCAGGAGAAGCACGGCTTCAAGCTCGTTTTCTTCAGCAGCGCCGAGGTCTACGGCGACTACACTGGCACAATGGCCGAGGGCGTCATGGAGAAGAACCCCATCAGGGACACGTACCAGATGAATGACTACGCCATCACAAAGTGGGCCGGTGAACTCATGTGCATGAACGCGGCCAAGATGACGGGGGCCGAGATCGTCCGGGTCCGACCGGTGAACTGCTACGGGCCCCACGAGCACTACACGCCGTACCGCGGCTTCATACCCAAGTTCATCTACCATGCCCTCTACCGCAAACCCTACACCGTCTACAAGGGCCACAAACGCATCATCGACTACGTGGAGGACTCGTGCCGCACCTGGGCCAACATAGTCGACAACTTCAAGCCCGGAGAGGTCTACAACGTGGGCGGCCGCCCCGAGTGGATGCACACCATCAAGGAGTACAGCGACATGGTCCTCGAGACCGTGGGCGTCGACGACGGGCTGGTCACCTACAAGGACGCCGAACCCCACACCACCAAGATAAAGACCATCGACTGCACCAAGGCTGTGAAGGACCTAAAGCACGACCCGAAGGTGCCCCCCGAGGAGGGCATCAGGCGCACAGTGGAGTGGATGAAGTGGTACTACAGGATGGACTAGCATGGGCGTCTACGACTGCGTTAAAGATAAATCGGTTCTGGTGACCGGCGGAGCCGGAGCCATCGGAGGGAACCTCATCAAGAAGTTGATTGAGCTCCAGGCGAAGGAGATAGTGGTCCTCGACAACCTGAGCAGCAGCTACGCCTGGAACATCGTCCAGGACCCCAGGGTCCGCTTCATCCAGGGCGACATCCTGGACGACGAGAAGCTGAAGCGGGCCTTCAAGTCCAAGCCAGATATCGTATACCATCTAGCAGCCCACTTCGCCAACCAGAACAGCGTCGACAACCCCGAGACAGACCTCATGGTGAACGGCATGGGCATCCTCAAGGTCCTCCAGTACGCTCACCTCACTGGAGTCGACCGCTTCATCTATGCGTCCAGCGGCTGCGGCATCTACGGAGCCGACAGCCCAATGCCCTTCAAGGAGGAGTCCGTCTCCATGAAGCTGTACACCCCCTACCAGGTCACCAAGATGCTGGGCGAGCTCTACACCAACTACTACCACAACCTCTACGGGCTGCCCATCGTAAACGCCCGGTTCTTCAACAGCTACGGCCCCGGAGAGGTGCCCGGCAAGTACAGGAACGTCATCCCCAACTTCATGTACTGGGCCATCAACAAGCAGCCTCTGCCCATCACAGGCACCGGCGACGAGACCCGGGACTTCACATACGTGGGCGACATCGTGGACGGCCTCATCAGGATGGCACACTACGAGGAGGCCGTGGGCGAGGCCTTCAACATCGGCGCGGGCCGCGAGATCAAGATCCTAGACCTGGCCCAGTGGATCAACGAGGTCACCGAGAACCCCGGAGGAATCGTATTCAGGGAGAGGAGGAGCTGGGACAAGAAGAACAGGCTCCTCAGCAGCATCGATAAAGCCAGGAGAGTCCTCGGGTACCAGCCTAAGACCGACTTCAAGGAGGGCCTCGGGCAAACCTACAACTGGTTCACAGAAAACTGGGGCAACATAAAGAAGTCAGCCGAGTTCTAGCTAATTATCAGGAAAAAACTGGGGGCCTTACCGGCCTCTCTATCTGATTCCTTAAAGGATTCTCTCTATTCTCTATTTGTATTCTATATTTACACACAAGCTCTTTTCTCTGAATCACTTCGATTGAGAACCCATGCCTTACCTTGACAGCGACACCATATTCAGTGGGCTCCAGAGATGCACCCGGTGTCTCCTACCTGACAGCTTCCCCCACATCCAGTTCGATGACTCAGGTGTGTGCAACTACTGTCACAGCGACACCCGCTTCACAGAAAAGGGTGAGGCAGCCTTCACCGATCTTCTTGATAAAATCAGGGGCAAGGGAAGGGAGTACGACTGCATCGCACCCATCAGCGGAGGAAGAGACAGCGCCTACGTCCTACACCAGATGGTGACCAAGTACGACATGAGGACGCTGGCCCTCACTGTTGACAGCGGCTTCATCACCGACGAGGCACTGAACAACATCGAAACCATCACCAGCAGGCTCGGCGTTGAACACATCTGGATACGAGACGAAAAGCAGATGAGGGTAGCCAGGAAGAACGCCGCGATAAAGTTCCAGGGCTGGCTGAAGAACCCCTCCGTCCACAACATCGTGCCAGTCCTCAACAGCGGAGACAAGGTCATGAACCTCAGGATGTTCAGGCACGCCTCAGAGAACGGCATACCGCTGCTCCTTGGAGGCAACGTGGTCGGCACCAGCACCTACGAGCACGGCAACTCGCGGACAGGGTACCTGGGCGTGTTCCCCGATAACCACGGGGTATACTCCCTCATCGACAAGATGCGGCTAATACTATACTACGGCTGGGACTTCTTATCCAACTCTTATAACTGGTACCCGAGCATCTTCACGGAGTACCTCACCGGAGCCGCGGTCTACTTCTTCGACCAGCTGCTCAAGCCGAGAGACGTGAAAATACTTGGGTTCTACGACTACCTGCCGTGGAATGAGAAACAGATAGTAACCACCATCAAAAAAATCGGGTGGCGGGGCGCAGACGACACCACAACGACTTGGAGGATAGATGACTCAGCGTACGCCATTATCAACTACCTGTACTTCTACCTGGCTGGGATCGACGAGCACGTCGAGCTCTACAGCAAGATGATAAGGGCCGGCCAGATAACGCGAGAAGAGGCGTATGCCAGATGCAGAAGCGACTCAAGGCCCAGGGTTCCCAGCCTGGAGAAGGCCTGGAGGGAGCTTGGGGTGACTGAGGAGCAGGTCGATAAAGCTCTAAATAAGCTTAGGGAGAAGATGATTAGACGGTACCTGAAAGGAACGAGCTTCGAGAGATGCGTGTCCTCATACTCGCCCAGTACTTCCCACCCGACATTGGAGGCTCTACAACCAGAGCCTACAACGTCGCACGAGGGCTAGTGCTTAACGGCGTAAACACCACGGTGGTGACGTCATACCCCCACTACCCGCACGGCGTCATACCTAGAGAATTCGCATGCAAACCATTCACCGTTGAGCAGATGAACGGCGTCAAGGTAATCAGGACACTCATGATCCCCCTTGAGTCAAAGGGCCTACTAAGACGATTAGCCACGTTCGTCACCTTCATGATAAGCTCACTTCAGGGGCTCCTGCTCGTCAGAGGAATCGACGCAGTGTGGGTGGCCAACCCGGACATCTTCGGCATAGTGCCAGGTTTAATCTACAAGTCTGTCCACAGGTGCCCCATATTATTCAACGTTGACGACCTCTCCATCGAGGACGTCGAAAACCTGAAGATGATGAGGGCAAAATCTCTGTCTTATAGGCTCGCTAAACGCGCCTCAAGCCTACTGTACAGGATGATGGACGCGGTCACGCCAATCAGCCCAGGATATTTCGAAGGTATAGAGAGGTTAGGCGTACAGAAAGGAAGGATGTTTCTCGTCTTGGGCGGGGTCGACCTCGACGTATTCAAACCTCAACAGGGTATCGATTCCAGTGTCTTCACAGTCGCCTACAGCGGCTCCTTCTCGGTCGCCTACGACTTTGACCAGGTTCTGGACGCAGCCGAGCTCCTCAGCGGGGTGAACATCGTCTTCAAGATACAGGGTAAAGGCGAGCTCGGAGAGGAGCTTGAAAGGAAGATATCGGCGAGGCGCATTCACAACGTCCAGTTAATCGATAAGATATTGACACGTGACGAGGTCTCAGGCTTCCTTGGGCAGGCCGATGCCTTGATCCTTCCCCTCAGAGACTTCGGGGTACCATACAGGGGCATCTCATCTAAGCTCTACGAGTACCAGGCTCTCGCTAAGCCCATTATTTGCTGCGCCAAGGGGCAGCCCGCCGAATACGTTGAGGAGACCGGATCGGGGATAGTCGTTACGCCGGGTGATGGCCGGGCGTTGGCAGACGCCGTGCTCCTGTTAAGTGAAGACGCCGAACTGACCCGTTCTCTAGGAGAGTCGGGTCGAAAGTACGTGGAGCAGAACTTGGCATTAGACAGTATAGGGTCGAGGATGAGAGACATCATAGCCCATACCATCAAAGAGAAAAGAGGACACACTGATCTAGGCTCAGGCATAGAAACTCATCCGAAGAGCCGCGCAGATGCCCTCGGTGAGGTGACGAGTTGAGGGTCCTCCAAGTCTACGACAACCTGAGCCCAGACACCTCAGAGGGCAGAAGAGTGATCACAATATCCAACGAGCTGGCGCGTCGGGGCCACCAGGTCTCCATACTCACAGCGGCTGGACGGGAAAACGATTACACAGATGTGCTCAGGGGTGATGTTGAGGTAATCACCCACAAGCCCCTATTCAACGTGAGGAAGTTCAGCTTCTCACCCTCAATACACGGGTTGATCTCGGAAGGCGACTACGACCTCATCCACGCCCACAGCTACCGTCACTACGGTACGTTCGCCTCGGCGCTACACAGCGCACTGCACAAGACGCCCCTCGTTCTGAGCCCCTACGGAACCATATCCTACGCGTCATCCGAGAGCTTCACTGCATTGTATTGGCTGCAGGACGCCTTCACCATGAAGCTGCCCCTCAGGCAGGCGTCCAGGATCCTCGCCAACACACTGTACGAGAAGAACCAGATAGTGGAGTACAGCGGAGACCCCCAACGGATAGACATCGTTTACCGCGAGGTGGATACGGAGCTCTTCAAGAAAGTTGAGAGCACCGTGCTTGAGCCCGGCACAATCATATACGTTGGGAGGATCACGCCGCTCAAGGGACTAGAGCTCCTAATAGAATCAATGGCCTACATCGACCCTAGGCACAAATTGGCCATCGTCGGACCCATCGAAAACGAAGCTTATCAAGAGGCGTTACTGCGCAAAGTACAGGCACTCGGGTTATCTGAGAGAGTCGAGTTCTTTGGAAAAGTCGAGTACAGCGATATACCCCGCTACCTCTCATCGGCCGATGCTCTAGTATTGCCGTCCCTATATGAGAACCTTGGCGGCGTCCTCCTGGAAGCCCAGGCCTGCGAGTGTCCGGTGATAGCCGTGGATGTGGGCGGCATTAGCGAGTCTATGATTGATGGCCATACCGGTTTTTTAATTAAAAATAGGTCACCCGAACTTGTTGCGATGAAAATCGATGAGGTTCTTGAGGATGAAGCGCTGCGTAGACGCATGGGGTCTGAGGGCAGAAAGTTCGTAGAACACAGGTTCTCCCTGGCTCGGTACATGGCCAGGATAATGCGAGCGTATGAAGAAGCTCTTAGCAAACCGTCCTAGTTCAATGAGATAAAGCCTAGGGCTATTCCCTTAGTTATACCAGTTTTTCCAGCTTCTGAGTAATCAATGTAGAAGAACTGAGGTCTACCATTAAACGGGTTAATGATGTATGACAGGTAATCTATGCTTGTGGTTTTCTCGTCTATGTCTGAGAAGTCGATGGCTGTGAAAACAGTGTTTTTAGAATCTAAGCTCAACACGGATAAGTACCCTGTTGAACTCACATACTTGTCCCAAATGTTCAATGATATCATTTTACCAAGAAGGACATATCCATAAGGGTCTCGATAGATATCTGAAAGCGTATATTTTCGAACTTCTTGGTCTCTATCCCCCGCTATTTGGACGCTCCAATCCGCCTTGTCCTCGACACGGCTCCACGTCATACCGTCAGCAGACTCGGCGTACATCAGCCCACTGTTAAAAATATCGTCGCCTGAGAGGGTTACAGTTGATATCATTCTCCAAGTTCCGTTCTCAACCCATACTACAGGGCTCTCAATGTTAAAAAAATCGTACTGCGATCTGATGTCTATCAACGTCTCCATCTCTGAGCCCCAGTTAAATCCATTAAGGCCCTCGAAACGCAAAAGCCGATTGTCTTCGTTTAAACAGTAAAGGTAGACGCCTCCGTCGCACAAAGTCAAGTAAGGTTCTTCATATACTCCTTCTATAGCCGGTTTGGGGCTTTTCTCCCATGTAACCCCATTCGTTGAAGTGGCGTAACTTAGTCCAGGGTTATTACCCGTTACCGCATAATAGATTATGAAACGGTTGGAGGAATCGATGAAAACCACGTTACTGGGGCTCCGGATCATCTGAGACGGCTCCTCAGGTATCGCTGGAACAGTTTGCGTTGAGACGCGATTTACTATTCGAAGAGGAACGTCTTTCACATGATAGGGTATGTCAAAGGTGAACACTATCATAGAACCCACCAGTTTTTTCTGGCTAAAATCTTCAAGGACCTCGGCGAAGGGCAGTGTCTCTTTTGAATCGTAATAGTAGTTCAACAGGGACACTACGTGTATCCTCTTCGCACCCGACCACGAATCAGGTATGCTATTCATTGATGCGTTGAAGTTCGTAGATGAGTAAGTGCTTCTAACCCAGTCCCTTTCCTCAATGGTTGTGGCAAGATATTCCCGTGGGGTGTCAACATAGTATAGAAGCCATTCAGCTTTCTTGTGAGGGACTATTATGTCTCCCTCTTGCAGGGTCGCTATAAACGTCTCCGCTGAAGCCACGTCTTCACTCGTGTAGCTGATGTACCTTGGCGGCCTTAGGGCACTCGTCTCAGAAACCAGATTTGAGGAGAAGAACAGTAATAAAAGTGCAAGTAAAACAATTTTAGGACTTACCTTGCCCAATACTAATGGCTTTTCTGAAATTATCTGCTT
>DASWLJ010000052.1:0-14118 GCA_036396185.1 Bathyarchaeia archaeon
GAAGCCGATGACTGTGACGTACGCCACAACGAGGCTCCCCGCCAGCATCCTCTTCCTGCCCAGCCTGTCGCTGAGCTTGCCCAGCGGTATGCTGCCCAGTGCCCAAACCAGGTTGAAGCTGGTGCTCATGAACCCCAGCTCCAGGGTCGTGAAGCCCCTGTAGTCGGTGAGAGCCCCGTAGAAGAGGCTGTACGCGACAGCGTACCCGAACCCCTGGATCAGCATGATGGCGTAGAGGCTCAGGCTCCCGGCCTCGGGCAGCAGCGCCCCCTGAAGCCTGTGCTTCAGGGAGAATGCCTCGCCCCTTCCGGGCCTGTGCGTCTCCTCGATGAAGAACAGCAGTACGAACCCTAGAGCATCTGACACGAGTACGACGTATAGGATAGGCGTGTACCCCATGGTCAAGGCGATGTAGCCTCCGGCCGAAGCCATGAGGGTGCTCACGCCCTGGCTGACGGCCAGGAGGGTGCCTAGCGCAGTCGCCCTCTGGGCGGTGTCCACGCTCTCAGCTATCAGCGCGTTCCTGCCAGGGTTGCCCATCTGGAACATTGCCGTGAAGCCGACGAGGAACGCGAAGGCGAGCAGCGCCGGGTAACTCTTAGAAGCAATCAGCACAACCATGGCCAGTATCCTCAAGGCGTTAGCGGCAATCACCACGGGTCTTCGCCCATAATTGTCGCTCACGTAGCCCCACGTGAAGAGTCCGAGGCTTGTGCTCACGTTTATCATAGTCTGGATGAGGCCCAGCTGGCTCAGGGTGATCCCCGTGCTGAGCAGGTAGGGCTGCCAGACCACGTAGAACATGCCGAACCCTATCTGGCTTATCAGGGTCTGGGCGGCCAGCACCCGTATGTTGCCCTCCAGCGCGAGGAATCGGCTTATGGACCTCATGGCTCCCAGAACCTAAGACTAGTCATACTGTCCGAGATAAAAACGAGGCGGATTCTAGCCCAGGGCCTCTCTGAGCAGCTTCAGGTTCTTCCTCACGTCGGCGGCGTCGTACATGCCGACGTTCCACGCGTCTATGAACTCGTGGAACTGGAGCGCGTACCTGATGGCCGACTCTGCTTCTCCCCTGAGCCTCCCCGCGCTCAGTATCTTGATGACGTAGACGAACCTGCCGTCGTCGTGCAGCGCCCTTATGGCGTCCAGCCTGTCCTGCTGGGTGCCGTCGTCCACATATGCGCCTGCCACGTTCAGAGGCGCGCAGACTACGTCAATCTCCGGGACGTCTAGGACCTGCCTGAGCGTCTCGGTGCTGTGGGTGGAGAGGGCCGTGGCCTTCACCCTGCCCGTCTCCTTCGCCTCCAGAAACGCCCTGAGGGCCCCCGTCCTGGCGCTCAAGGGCCCAGAGACGTATGGGTGGTCCGCGGCATCCAGCCTCTCCACGGCTTTAGGAGGAACTATGTGCAGGAACATGATGTCCATGTACTCGGCGCCTAGATCGATGAGGCTCAGCTCCACGGCCCTCAGCCCCTCCTCGTAGGTATGGGCGTTGGATTTATCCGCCACCACGACCTTGCCGCGTGGTACCAGCTTGAGCCCCTCCGCGACGTGCGGGTGCGTACCATAGTCGTCGCTGGTGTCCCAGAAGTTGACGCCGAGCCTCAGGGCCTCCGCCAGCCTCCTCCCACCCTCGGGCGGGTCCACGTCTCCCTGGGTCTTCGCGCCCTCGGGACCCTTCTTGAAGGTGAAGGGCTCCGTGCCGTAGCAGAGGCGGGACACTGTGAGGCCGGTTCCGCGTATCCTTGTCTTCCTCATGGAGACACCCGGGCCCCCTAGTAGTTACTGAACTGCGCGTGGGCTATCCTGGGTCCGCCGCCCTCGTCAACGTAGACTATGGTGACGGGGCCTCTTTGGTCCCTGTCCGAGCCCCTGCGCCTGAACAGCCAGTCGGCCTTAACGACGGACACGGGGCCGAAGCCCTGGGTCTCCACGTCCTCCAGCCACAGCCTGTTGCCAGTGTCCTTGCCCCCCTCCACGAACCCGAAGCCCCGGTGGTGCTGCATGAGCGCCTCGTACCCCTTGATGAGGCCCCGCTTCTCGGAGCTGAAGTAGGTGACCCTGTCGTCTGTGAGGAACAGCTCCTCGACCATGTTCAGGTCGTACGTGTTCCAGAGCTTAACCCACCTGTCTAAGGCCCTCTTAACGGCGTCCATGCGTCATAACCCGTATCGATGGCTTATAACATCCACCGGGTGGGCCATCCCAGTGTTTATTAAAGCTCCCCCAGATTCAGACTGAGAGCGACCATGTACCCCATAATAATTGTGAGGCACGGACAGGCTGAGCACAACGTGAGCGACCTCAACGGCGGTTGGTCCCAGACCAGCCTGACGGAGCTGGGCAGGGTACAGGCTCATGCGGCGGCCAGGAGGCTGTCCGAGGAGCTTGAGGGGAGTAGCGTCAGGCTCGTGTCCAGCGACCTCAGGAGGGCGCGGCAGACAGCCGAGATTATAGGGGAGGACCTCGGGGTGGCGCCCGAGTACGTCGTCGGCGTCAGGGAGTTCAACAACGGCGTAGCGGCGGGCAAGACCAAGCAGGAGTCCCGGGAGTTCTACGTGGAGCCCCACGAGCCTCTGCTCGACTGGCAGCCCTACCCCGGCTCGGAGACGTGGCGGAGGATGTACGCCCGCGTCTCCGAGGCCATGAACGAGCTGATGGAGACCCACGACGCCCCAATGGTGATCGTGACACACGGCGGAACCATCATAAGCATCGTCTCGTGGTGGCTGCAGCTGTCCCCCGAACAGTTGAAGAGGGTTTCATTTCACTGCGAGCCGGCGTCCATCACGGTCCTGAACCTGACCGAGCTGGGTGAGCACAGGCTGGAGCGGCTCAACGACACTCAGCACCTGATACAGGTGGGATGTTATAACCCGTTGCGCCTCTAGGTAACGCTGCGTGCAGCACCGGAAAACAATAAAACCCTCCGTTGTCAACCCTTCCACGTGGACGCAGCTAAGGCACGCAACTTCCTTGGGCTCCTGTCCATCGTGCTCGCGTCGGCCTACTTCGCCATGTTCCACCTCGACCTGAACAGCGGCACGGTTGTGGTCTTCCTCAAGCTTGTGTCAGCCGGCGTGCTGCCGGGCCTCCTCTGCTTCAGCTGGCTCTACTTCTGGGCAGACGCCGCGGACCCGTTCAAGTACCTAAGCGTCTGGAACAGCTGCACCCAGGCGCTCTTCCTAGCTGTGAACCTCCTGAGGATACCTGCAGCGTCGTGGGGGGTATTCGGGTGGGCGTACATTGGCCTATCGGTCGTCGTCATAGCCTTCTACCTCACACGCTTCCACGACACCAGGTGGGGCTTCTTCGCGCTGGGCGGCCTTATACTGGTGAACGTGGCCCTGGCCTTCGCGTTGACCCTGACCACCTATTCGCTCACCCACCCCGTGATCGCGGCCAGCGAGCGTGAGGCTGTACGCTACCTGGGGGTATTCATCTCGGAGCTGGCCGTCATGGGCGCCCTTTTAACGTCCAGCAGCCAGCTGTACTGGCACGACGTACTCGGTAAGCGCCAGGAGCAGGCTATGGTGGAGGGGGTGTTCAAGCAGCTTGAGGAGGAGGCTACGAAAATGAGCCCTGACAACGTAGCCAAGGCTTAGTGAGCCGTGGCTCACCTAAAAAATCACGAGATACTCCACCATGGTCTATACAAGCTATCTAGGTTGCGGCGGTGGCTCCGTCTTGAGGCTGGCCATCATCCTCGACAACTGGAACGTGAGCCAGTCATCTCCTCTGCTCAGACTAAGACAGTACATGACGAACACCCTGCCCTCGGGGCTGACCCAGCCCGCCATGAGGCCAGGGACACTCACCTCGTTGACGAGGACGTTGAACCCGCGGACGGACACCTGTTTCCCGCCGAGCGTCATGTCCACATCAACGCCAATATCGGTTATTTGGTAGTAGTCACTGGCCGCATCGATGATCTCATCCATGGTAGCCGGCACTCCGCCGGCCCGCTCCGCCTCCCACACGACGCCCATTACGGTCGCGGCCTCCCCGGATGACTCGCCCTGTAGGTCGCCGAGCCAGTATGACGGCAACCTGAAGAATACCACGGCCTCCCTGAGGCTGCACTCCCTCGGGTAGATGAAGCTGAACCCGCTGCCGCTGTATAGCTGGTAGCCTACGGGCGTGTCGCCCCTGTGCTGCCAGACGTTGAACCCTGTCACGGCGACGACCACGACGAGTATTATGGCGGCGTCACGGTACCTGGGGGAAATGGGGGTAGCCATGTGTATCACTAGATGTACTGCAGTATAGGCTTAGGATACTGGCGCTTCAGCTTCTCGTACCAGAGGCACAGCCTCCAGAGGACCACGAGGCCAACAGCCCAGAAGAGCAGCGTCTCTGGGAGCCCCAGGTAGAAGGGAGGAGCATAGGCTCTGGGATAGAAGTCGGGGAGCTGAGCCCTGTACAGCCAGAGGTGCACAAGGTAGAAGAAGAGCGGGTTCCTGCCGAAGGACGTGATCATGCCCGTAAGGCCTCCGTGGAACCACTCCCTACCCTGGATGTGGATGCCCAGCGCCAACATTAGGCACATCCCCCCCAGGGTCCACAGCAGGAAGGCCAGGTCCGGGGGGTACTTGGACACGTACAGCCAGTCCACCAGGGTGTTACCCATGCGGGCCACCAGGTTGCCGTACCCGTTCAGCCACCGCACCACTATGAAGGCCGTGATGGATGCAACGCCCGCGAGAGCGAAAGGCCTCTTGAGCCCATTGATCTTCTCAGTGGATTTCCCTGAGAGGTAGTTGCCCAGGCTCCACCCTAATCCCATGACGGCCACCCAGGGTATTATGGGGTATAACCCCACGTACGGCCACCTGTCGAAGCTGGGCTCATGGAGTATTACGCGGAGGTACCAGCCCCAGTTGGGCCTGGTCGGGATGAAGCTCAGGTCGAGGAAGCTGTGGTTAAGGATGATGACCAGCGACAGCGCCAGGATCACCTTCGTTGGCAGCCTGCGTGCCAAGCTGAAAATTATGAGGCAGACGCCGATGCATGCGATGACCCCGAAGTAGGTCCACGGGTTGGTGAAGGCCGGCGCCTCGATGGCCGCAACGAAGAACAGGAGCACAAGCCCCCTCTTCACCAGGTGCAGGGTCACGTCTCTCTGGCTTTCACCCTTCTCAAGCCGCCTCTTCACAGAGATGGCGAGCACGGTCCCCGCGAGGAAGATGAAGATTGGCGCGCAGTAGTGGCTCACGAACCTGAGGAGGAACCAGGTCGTGTCCACGAAGGGGGGAGCCCGCCCAAGAATGCCCTCCCCGCCGTGGTGGAACTGGTTCCAGAAGCCGGAGACGTGGTCCCAGGCCATTATGGCCATCACTATGCCCCTGGCGAAGTCGATGAACTCAAGCCTTGATGCGCCTGTGACCGTCTTGACGGTCTCCTGAACGCCTGACGCCATGCTCCTCACTAAGTGATCCCTTTCATAGATAAGAAATGTTCAAGCCTGATGATGGGCAAACATGAGCGATTAGGGAAACGCTCACCCGCCGGGTTTCGACAGGTACTCAACGAGGCTCTTCTCGCACAGGTCGAGCCTGAGGACCCCGTAGGAGCCCTTCACAACCAACACCCTGCCCTCCACGAACTCGACCTCGAGGATATCCCCCAGGTCCCCCTCGAGGAGGACCTCGCCGTGGGGCCCCCCAGGAATAGACACCTGGTTCAGATGGTCCTTGGATTTGATCTCTACCGAGAAAGAGTGCCTCACTGTGTCAGCCTCAATAAGAACTCGCCGAGGACAATCATAAGGGCTATTAGTGTACGTTATAGTGATTTTAATATCCATGTTGGGAAAATAGGATCAAGCATACTGGTGATCAGGGTGGAGAGACTGTGCGACCTGTTCTTCGAGTTCAGCAACGAGGACCGGCTGAGGATACTCTACAAGCTAATGGAGAGCCCCTCCACGGTGACATGCCTCTCCAGGGACCTGAACCTGACGACCCAGGAGACGAGCCGCCACCTCTCAAGGCTCGGAGAGATAGGGCTCACGGTGAAGGACCCCAACGGGGACCACAGCCTGACCCCCTACGGAGAGCTGGGCCTGGCCCAGATCAGAGGGTTCCGTTTCACGTGCAGCCACGGCGAGTACCTCAAGTGGCACAGGGTCACGGTGTTGCCCAGTGAGTTCGTCGCAAGGATCGGGGAGCTGGAGAAGTGCGTGTACACCGATGATATCATGGTGCTCTTCCACAGGATAGAGCAGATGATCAAGGAGGCGGAGGAGTACGTCCTCAGGCTGACGGACAGGTACATAATCACGGTCGTACCTACCTGGGAGGAGGCCCTCAAGAGAAGGGTGGAGTTCAGGCTGCTTGACCCGAAGGACATGGTCGTGCCTCCCGAGTTCAACAGGGGCCCGGTGCTTAGCGACGCCCTCAGGACTAGGCAGTTCGTGAACCACTCCCTCGCGTCCGTGGACGTGTTTCTGGCGCTCTCGGAGAAGGAGGTGGCGGGCATATGCTTCCCGGATTCTGGAGGTCGAATGGACTACAGGGGCTTCCACAGTGGCGACCCCGAGGTCCACGGGTGGGCCAAGGACCTCTTCGAGCACTACTGGGCCAAGTCCAAGGCTAAGCCGATCCCTTAGTGCTATGGTTGAGTCTCCCCGGGGGGAAGGAAAAACTATGGCGTTACCATGAATTGATTCATGGAACCAGGGAGACTCTTTTCTGGAGCCTTACGGCTACTTTTAAACCCTTAGTAAGCTTCAACGGTGGCTACGGGTCATTGAAGCAGCTGACCTGGGCTTCAATCGACTCTGAGGCGGGGAGACTCCGCTGAGCCCAGCATCTCTCTACCCCTGAAGACGAGGGCATAGCTATAGACCCCGGGTTCGCCTACGGGCACCTGGAAGAAGTAGCTTCCCTCGCTCCCCGCCGCGAGAGGCGTCTCCTTGGATACCGTACCCACCTGGACGCCGTCGCGCAGGACCACGCATGTCACGTTGTCCCTGAAGCTGTGAACCCGGGCCGTGTTCCTTAGCCTGACGTAGACGACGGCTACCTCGCCTACCTCGGCCGACTCGGCTGGTGAACCGTCGAGGCTCCTCCACTCTGAGGACACGTAGACGGGGGACTGAGTCTTAACCAGTGGGTACCTGGTGGTGGCGAAAGGCAGCCAAGTCTCCAGGAACCAGAGGTGGGCCTTGACCCTACCCATCGCCTTGACCTCCACCTCTCCCCCGTGGGCCGCCGCCCCCTCCTCCACTAGGAGCCTCAGCCTCGACACGTCCTCCACATTCAATTCGACGACCCTGTCGATGAGGCTCAGGTAGGGGACCTTCTGCTTAGGGAAGCTCATGGTCTCCGAGACCACCCGCTCACCCTCCACGTAGAGCTCCAGCTCCACATCGGAGACGCTGGGCTGCATCACCACCACCGGGCTCAGGGCGACGCTTATGAGCCAGCGGCGGGCGTAGGGGGGCACCTCCGTCACCGTCTTGGTCTCATCGATTACCGCTGGCAGCGTTATAGTGATACCTACGTCTAGGTCGGGTGAGCCCCCCTCCATGACGCCCCTGAGGTAGTCTGAGAGCTCCTCCTCCTCGACCCTGAAAAGCACCTTGAGGCTCTTCATCTCCTCGTAGCTGGCGTAGAAGTTGCCAGCCTCTCTACCGATCATGATAGCGGCGAACATCAGAACCAGTATGAGAGCCCCAACGATCTCGTCCCGCTGAGCAGGCTTTGTCTCCACCATCCCTGAATGTTTGGGCATCCGTGGGATATAGTAGTTTACCGGCTTCCCCCTGAAACTTATTTGAGGGAGCCCACGAAACATAGTTATGATATAGTCATGAAGATGGGCTCAGTAATAGTGGGTAAGGTGGCGGACGCCGGTGACCTGAGGAGAAGCCTCATAGACTCGCTGCCCGCCTCGGACACCGTGATCGTCAAGCCTAACTGGTACAGCCCGCACCCGGCCAACTTCACAGACGCCTACGCCCTGGGGCTTCTGTTGGACGCCGTGGACGCCAAGTTCATCGTCGTGGAGGGCCATAGCCTGGACAGGCAGGACGGTTCACTCACGTACACAGTGGACGGTGAGAAGGTGGACTGGCGGTGGATCATGAGGAACCCGGACTGGGGCTGGATCATGGAGGGAGACCGCCTCGACCTGCTCAGAGCCCAGGAGAAGTGGTTCATGGACACGTACGGATTCACGGACCTGTTGGCGGCCCACGACACCGAGTACGTCAACGTCACCGAGGAGATATGGGCCGGGAGAGCCTTGGACCCTGCGGAGGCTAAGAGCGCCGTGGAGTCCATCTACCCGCCTGTCCACGTCGACAAGGTGTACGGGTTCATGCCGAGGAGGCTCGCCCGGCATAGGGGCTCCACGCTGATAAGCCTGGGCAGGATGAAGGGCTACGGCGGCGCGTACCCCAGCCTCACCGTGAAGAACGTCTTCGGCCTCATACCCGACCCCATGAGGAGCTGGTGGCACGGCCCAGAGGACTCCAGGCTCAGCGACAGCATCATAGACGCCCTCAAACTGTACGCGTCCTACTTCAGAATCTACGGAGTATGCGAAGCCTTCAGGAACCTGACCGTGAGCAACCCGCAGGGCGAGGTGAAGACCTCGTGGGGCTGCTACGGCGTCCGGGAAGTGAAAGGCTTCGCCGTCCACGGCCCCAGCCTACTGGACGTGGACGCCGTCACATGCGGCCTCATCGATGTGAACCCGGACAAGGTGGGCTACCTATCGGAGGGCGAGAGAGTGTTCGGGCCCTACAGCAGAGAACAGTACAGGAAAGCGGTGAAGAATAGGCGCAGGTTCACCGGTTCCTGCCAAGACTTTACCTAAGACTTAAAAATCGTGTTGAGTATGGAGCCTGATTCGGAGAACCCAGCATGTGGCAGCTAGTACACAAAGGCGTCATGGTCCCGCCTCCCTACGAGGCCCAGGGGCTTTCAGTGAAGATCAGAGGCAGGGAACACAAGCTAACGCCAGAGCAGGAGGAGCGGGCGGTGGCCTGGGCCAAGAAGATAGGCACCCCCTACGTGGAGGACCCCGTCTTCGCGGAGAACTTCCATAGGGACCTAGGCGAGGCCCTGGGCTTCCAGGTTCTGCCCGGCGACGTGGACTACACCGACATCCACAGGGTAGTCCTAGCTGAACGCGAGCGCCGCCAAAACCTGCCCAACGAGGAGAAGAAGCGGCTCAGGGATCAGAGGAAGGCGGAGCGTGAGGTAAACAAGGAGAGGTACGGGTACGCCACTATAGACGGGAAGCGCTGCGAGCTGGGCAACTACACGGTGGAGCCGAACAGCATATTCATGGGCCGCGGCCAGCACCCCTATAGGGGTAAGTGGAAGGAGGGGCCACGCCACGGCGACATCGAGCTGAATCTGAGCCCTGAAGCGCAGAGTCCGCCCGGCGACTGGAAGGCCAGGGCCTGGGACCCGGAGAGCATGTGGATCGCCCGCTGGAAGGACAAACTCACAGACAAGATGAAGTACGTGTGGCCCCACGACAGCAGCCCCATCAAGCAGCGGAAGGAGATAGAGAAGTTTGATAAGGCCATAGAGCTCCGCCGGAACCTGGGCAGGGTCCAGCGCCACATACTGGAGAATCTCACCAGCCCCGAGCTCCGACGCCGCAAGACAGCCACCGTCTGCTACCTCATAGATGCGCTCAAGTTCAGGGTGGGCGACGAGAAGGACGATGATGAGGCCGACACAGTGGGCGCCAGCAGCCTCCGAACCGAGCACATCACATTCAACCAGGACGGCACAGTCACCTTCGACTTCCTGGGCAAGGACAGCATCCCCCTCAACCTCACTGCCACGCTGGACCCTAGGGCCGCGGCCAACCTCAAGGAGTTCGCGGAGATGAACAGCGGGGGCCCCCTCTTCGAGGAGGTTAATAGCAGCGTCGTCAACGAGTTCCTGGACGAGGTCATGGAGGGCATCACAGCCAAGGTCTTCAGAACCTGCCACGCAACAGGAGCCGTGGAGAAACGGTTCCGGGAGCTGGATGTGAAGCCAAACGAGCCAGAGTACAGGAAGAGGCACGTCGCCACCCTAGCCAATCTGGAGGCCGCCGTCACATGCAACCATAAGCGCACCATACCCAAGACCTGGGAGCAGGGCCTCCAACGCCAGAGGGAGCGGCTGGACCAGATGAAGCGGAGGGCCCGCGAGAACCTGAGGAAATACAAACAACGCATTCAAGAAGCTACCAAGAAATACGAGGAACGGACAGCCAAGTTAGAGTCCAAGCTGGAGGAGGACAAGGCCAGCCTCCAGAAGCTCAAGGAGGAGCGCAGGCATAAGGAGGAGCAGGGCGAGCCCACCGGCAGCTTGGAGAGCCGGATAGAGTCCAAGCAGAAGAGCGTCAGGGGCACACGTGAGCGTAAGCAGCAGATAAAGAGCAAGCACCGTGAGTCCGTGGAGAAGCTGAAGCAGCAGACTGAGGAGTGGTGCCGCAGGGACCAGGAGGCCGTGGAGAAGCTGGGGCTGCAGCTGGAGGCCAGGGAGCTGACCCGGGACTACAACCTTGGCACCAGCCTCAAGAGCTACGTTGACCCCCGCGTCTACTACGAGTGGGGCCGCAGGGTGGACTACGACTGGAGGAGCTACTACAGCGACACCCTGGCTAAGAAGTTCAGCTGGGTGGACAAAGACGAGAAAGAGGAGGATGGATAGTCCTCTGCGTAGGTTAATATGCTCACAATTCATGTCCATGCCATGAGAAAAGGGGTTATCTGCGCCTCGTTTCTACTTCTCGTGATCCTAGCGACGCAGCATGCAGCCTCATACCACTTCTCTCCTCAAGTCTACTGTTCGATCAACCAGGGATCATCAGGAATCACGGACCCGCTCGGCGACGTGCCTCCCATCTATCCTTGGCTCGACTTGTTCGAAGCCAAGATCACGCAGGTATCCAAGAACAGGATCCAATTTGATATCACTGTAAAGGATCCCCCGCCAGTGAAGCCGCCCTGGATTAAATTTACCTGGTACCTTGATACTGATTTCAATAAAAATACTGGGGAGCAATGCACCTATGTTGGAGCAGAGTATTATATCCAAATCTATTTCATGGAGGGGTATTGGCAAGGAAAATGCGAGAAGATAACCCCTTTTTCATCCCTCAATGCCCCAATATTCATCGATGGGAACACATTGTCGATAAGCGTGAGCAGGGATATGCTCAGTGGAGCTACAGGGTTCCGTTGGGAGCTGATAGCTTACGGTGATTATGCTTGCGACACTACGGACGCGGAGTCGTTCTACTTCACGGCGTTCTCAGGCGAGGAGAAACCCTCGATCATGACACCTGCGTCGCTCTACCTCACCAACGGGAACACTGAGGGACAGGTAGGCGTCACGCTTATCGACGGCGAGTCTCTTCCCCAAGACGTACGATTCTACGCAAGCGCCTCCGATCTTATAGAGGTCTCTGGTACCGGAGCCGTAAAGGCTTTGAGCGGAGCATTCGGCACCTGCACTATCTCGGCGAAGATAGACGGAGTGCTTTGCGCGAGGGGCGTCGAGGTTAAGGTGGGTTCAGCTGAGCTCACCCCCCCGATTATGCTCTTATCCACATCCGGGACCAAGGAGGGCGTCCTCACGGTAGAGGCATTCGACGCCTTCGGTTCGAGGATTCAGAATATGAGCCTTCAGTTCGTCAGCGGGAACCCTTCCGTAGCCACCGTTGATGACTCAGGCACCGTTACCGCCGTTCAACCCCCAATTCTCTTCTGGGACACACCCTACATCACGGCGTACATCGATGGATATCAAGTCGATAACGCTGCAGTTATCAGGGTGACCACAAGCGACCTCGGGCTCACGATGAAGGGGCTAAGGGGAACCCATGTCGCCTTCTATGTACCTGAACAAAAAATGCACCAGTGGGTCGTCCCGCAGGGATACGATTATGGAGAGATACTTACAGAGGGAGACGCGATCCGCCTGTCTGATGCAGCGTACGAGTTCCAGCTAGAGGCAACAGGATACACGCCTTTTGGAGGCGGGATTCAGTACTTAGTAAATGATCCGGGTCATGGCACAGACGGCACTGTCCCATGTGGGTTATCAGGGAATCCGATACGGCTTGGAACTGACCTTGATGCCCCCTGGCAAAGCACCGCAGTTATAGTTGGGGATACTCCTGCTTTTCCCCAGTACTGGATTTTCTGGCATGAGATGGGACACAACTTCCTTGGACCCCAGAAGAAGCTCTACCAGCTCTACTGGAGTAAAGGTCCACAATACGGGGAAGCCTTCGCATCAATCCTAGGTCTTTATACACGAATAAGACTTGAGGAGCAGGCTACATCTCTTCGAATCCCTAACAATATTCTAGCCGAGATCCAGAAGACCATTACATATAAGACAACCCAGCCACTCGATGCGTACCTACGGAATAATCCAGATTACTCCAAGGTTGATGTTCCCGTCGTCTACGATACAATCAACTATCTCACAGCCAAGTATGGTGAAGAGTTGATCCCCCGCCTCTTCTCCGCATTCATGCCTGTAGACAGCGTCTTCAGCTTCACGGTAGACTCCGAGGTTAAGCAGTCAACCCTATTCGTCGCGTTAATGAGCGCCGCCACGGGTGAGGATCAGAGAAGCCAGTATCGAAGCTGGGCGTTCCCTGTAGATGACCAGTTCTACGCTAGTATCTACAGTGAGGTCGCGTCGGGGATCAAGGAGAACTATGAGGCGGTCAGAGGCAGCGCGTGGCGCAGTTCACTCATAACGCTGACGGGGGAACTAGAGTGCACGGTCGAGTCGCCGATACGGGTCTTAGGCGAGTTGACACCCGAAGCTGAAGGGTTGCCCCTGATACTGGAGTACTATGATGGAGAGTGGAAAAAGGCGGTGGACTTCGTCAGCGGCGCGGGCGGGTCTTTCATCGCAGAGTGGGTGAGTGATGTGGCCAATGTCGGAACTTTGAGGTTGAGGGTGGTCTTCCCAGGAGGCTCCACCTTCCTCAGTTCATCCGTTGAAACGGAGTACACCGTCAGGAAGATGGACTCGTTCCTCACGCTCCGCGTCGAGGACCCGGCAAGAATAGGTCAGCCTACAGTAACCAGTGGGAACATACAGCCCGCCATCACTGGGGTGGGCGTATCAGTCAAATACACTAATCCTGATGGATCATCGGTCACCCATACGGCCAATACGAACACAGGTGGAGCCTTTACAGACTCTTTCACGCCTACGATGACAGGCGTCGTCAAAGTATCAGCCTCGTTTGAGGGAGACTCAACCCACCACGCTTCGTCCGCGGAGATAAACCTCGTCGTGAATCCAAGCGAGCCGTCACCGGGCGTTCCTCTACCCTTCGCATTTATTCTAAGCGGATTTGTCCTCGCTCTTCTACTCGTCAGAATATGTAGAAAGAACCCTGCTTAGCCTGATGATTTTTCCTACCCTTATGAAGCCACTTGTAGCTAACCTCCCCCGATGGGGGGCATCACCCTCACGGTGTCCCCGTCCCTCAGGACTGTCTCGAACCCTCCGAGACCCACTATGTCCACATCGTTGACGCTGAACATCAGGTAGTCCATGGGCCGGCCCTTGTCGTCGAACACGTAGTCTCTGAGGGGGCCGTGGAGCATAACGAGGGCGTGGACCAGGCCGAGCACCGTGGACCCCTCCTGAAGGGAGATGACCTCGTCCCTCCTGCCTACCGCGTCCCTTGCCATGGCGTAGTACCTGACCCTGACTCTCACAGATCATCAATGGTGCCCGGCCGTTAATGGGTTTTTTCGATAACGTTATTGGACGCCGCGACCTGATCATACACGATTTCATTGGCAGGTAAACTGAAGGGGTACGCGGGAAGGTTCCTGGACGTGGACCTCACCTCTGGTTCCCTTTCTGACAGAGTCTTCGACGAGGAGACCCTCAGGGGCTACCTCGGCGGCACAGCCCTCGGAGCTAAGATACTGTACGAGGAGGTGCCCAGGGACGCGGAGTGGAGCGACCCGCGGAACATCGTGTCCGTCGCAAGCGGGCCCCTGGGGGGCACCGCTGTGGGCGGCTCAGGCACAATCAGCCTAGTCACCAAAGGGGCCCTCACGGGGGGAGCGACCAGCGTCCAGGCCAACGGCCTCTTCGGGGCCTACATGAG
>DASWLJ010000053.1:0-4901 GCA_036396185.1 Bathyarchaeia archaeon
CCCCCAGATGCATCAAAAACTCATGGCAGCCATGGGCGTCAACGACCTGGGCGAAGGCTCCGAGGTCCTGGAGGGATGGGTTAAGAACAGGACCGTGGAGGAGGTCGTCGAGTCCCTCAAGGACGCGTGCCCCGTGGCGCCAGTGCAGAACATCGACAAGGCCGTCGAGGACCCCCAGGTCAAGCACAGGGGCATCATGATTGAGGTGGAGCACAGCAAGGCGGGCAAGGTCAGGATGCCCGGCTTCCCGCTCAAGATGGAGAAGACGCCGGGTGTCATCAAGATGCCCGCACCCATACTGGGCGAGCACACGGCCCAGGTGCTCAAGGAGCTCCTCGGATACAGCGACAAGAAGATCGATGAGCTCCGCAAGAGCGGAACCATCACGCTGGCCTAGACCACCCCTTTTATACGCCCCTTTTACTTTCTTCAACTGAGACAACTTGCCGGGTTTCATGGACCAGCGCAGAGCCATGGTTGAGAGGTACAGGAAGGCTGGCTACGTCACCTCAAAGAGTGTCGCCGAGGCCATGATGAGGGTCCCGCGTGAAGAGTTCATGGACCCTGCGGACAGGGAGTACGCGTACTATGATCAGCCTTTCCCCATACCCGGGGACGGCCGACAGACGATTTCTGCCCCGTACATGTACCCGTCCACGTACGAGCCCCTCTGCCTGAGGCCCGGCGTCAGGTTCCTGGAGGTGGGGGCGGGCTCAGGCTACGGGGCCGCCCTGGCCCGTGAGCTTGTGGGTGCAGAGGGCCTGGTCGTGGCAGTGGAGATCAACCCAGACACCTACGAGTTCGCCAAGGACAACCTCAAGCGGACAGGGTACGGTGACGTGGTGCTCATACTAGGAGACGGATCGCTGGGCTACCCGGAGCGGGCCCCCTACGACGCGGTGAGCGTCACGGCGTCCACGCCCACCGTCCCGCCGCCCCTCCTGGAGCAGCTCGCGGCCCCGGGCCGGCTGATAGCGCCCGTTGGCGGCATGGGCGTCTACGGCCAAGACCTGATGCTCATCGAGAAGGACGAGGAGGGGGCCGTGAAGGAGCGATGCCTCATGAAGGTTGTGTACGTGCCTCTCCTGGGGGAGCACGGGTGGCGGAGGCGCTGACGGGTGCATCATTTAAAAGCCCTGTGTCCACTCAAGGTGAGATAGTATGAGGGCGGGCTTAGTCTCCAGAACCGACATCCCTAACGCCTTGACGGCCAGCAGGCGCATAATCGGCTACCTGGGCGAGGTGGGCGTAGAGGTGGCCGTGGAGACGGACACGGCCCTGGCCCTGGGCATCACCGAGGGAAACACGGAGCTGAGCGAGCTCGACTGCGACTTCATGGTAACCGTGGGGGGCGACGGCACCATCCTCAGGGCGGCCATGGAGATGAAGAACCCAAGCACGCCCATCCTGGGCGTCAACATGGGCCGCAGAGGCTTCCTAAGCGAGGTGGGGGTACCCGAGGCCGAGTGGGCGCTAGACAAGGTGATCGGAGGCGACTACACTGTCGAGGAGAGCCTGAAGGTGAGTGGAAGGTGCCTGGAAACCGGGGAGATGTTCCCTGATGCACTCAACGAGGTGCTCGTCGCGTCGAGCCTCCCAAGCAAGATGCTTCTCCTGGGGCTCAACGTGGACGGCGAGCACATCGCCGACGTCCAGGCCGACGGCGCCATGGTGGCCACACCCGCCGGCTCCACGGCGTACAACATGTCCGCTGGGGGCAGCATAGTGTCCCCCATGGTGAACGCCCTATCTCTGACCGCCGTCTGCCCCTACAGCTACTTCAAGAGCCTGGTAATCCCCCAGGAGTCGGTAATCACCATAGAGTTGCTGAAACCCAGAGCCGAGGCCATGGCCATCATAGACGGCCGCGCATACGCGGCGCTTAAGCCCCGCTTCAAAGTGGAGTGCAGCCTGAGCCCCAACAAGACCAGGTTCATCAGGTTCAGGTCATTCTACAGCAGGATCCAGAAACGGATAATGGCCATCCAGACGCCGTGAATAGGGTTGAAGGCACTAGTCTTGGACTCCTCGGCCCTGATACAGGGGTTTAGTCCGGGCTCCGAGCCTGCCTACACAGTTGACGCTGTGCTCGGCGAGCTAAGGGATGAGCTAACCCGGCTGAGAGTCGAGTCCCAGGTCGCGTCGGGTTCGATCAAGGTGCGGGGCCTAGATGAGCGTTACGTCGCCGCGGTCGCGGAGGAGGCCCATAGGCAAGGGGAGGAAGCCGCGCTGAGCGCGGCCGACGCCATGGTGCTGTCTCTGGCACTCCAGCTGATGGACGAGGGCCTCGACCCTGTTGTGGTCTCAGACGACTACGCAGTCCAGAACATGGCTGAGCACCTGGGCCTGGGGTACAGGAGCCTTGCCGTGGGCGGCATAAGGAGGCGGTTCAGGTGGGTCACCTACTGTCCCGGGTGCAGGAGACGCTTCGAGGGGCCTCAGCCCGACGGGGTGTGCCCCATTTGTGGGACGGCTCTGAAGAGGAAGCCGGTCGACGGTGAGAGGGTCAGGTGAGGCGAGGTATGAACCTGCCTGAGCCTTGCTCAGCGAGGACCCTGTCGTCCTCCATGGCGACGCGCCCCCTTATGATGCTCATGGTGGGCCACCCCTTCACCTTAAACCCGTCGTAGGGGGTCCAGCCGCAGGCCGTCACCTGGTCCTCGTTCCTTATCGTCCTCCGTTTCTTAATGTCCACTATGACCATGTCGGCGTCGCTCCCGGGCTGGATGACCCCCTTCCTGGGGTAGACCCCGTATATCCTGGCCGGGTTCTCGGCGGCCGCCGCGGCCAGCCTCTCCAGGCTGAGCCAGCCCTGGTTGACGCCGTTGAGGAGCAGCGGAAGGTAGGTCTCAAGGCCCGGTATCCCGTTGGGGGCCTCCCACATGTCCGTGAGCCCGGCCTCCTTGCGGTCCCTGCCGTATGGGGCGTGGTCTGTGGCCACCGTGTCGATCCAGCCTAGGCCGAGGAGCCGCCTGGTCTCGGCCATGTCCGCTTTGGTGCGGGGCGGCGGCGCGAACTTGAGCCAGGGGCCCCGCTCCCGGACGTCGTCCTCCGTCAGGTACAGGTACTGGGGGCACGTCTCCACGTAGGTCTCTGCGCCGGCCACGCGGGCCTCCGCGCTGTACCAGACCGTCTCAGGGACACCCGTGTGGACGATGACGCCCCTGCACCCCGTCATCTTCAGGTAGTCGATCATCCGTTTGCCGGCCTCCACCTCGGCGACCCTAGGCCTCCACTCCAAGTGGGACGCATAGTCCCTCCTCCCCTGGTCCTTGAGCCTCTTCTGGTTGTCCCTGAGGATGCTGTCGTTCTCCGCGTGGATAAGCGCGAGGCCGCCGCACCGGGCGAGCTCCCTGAACCTCTCCAGCACCTCGCCGTCGAAGGTCTGGGGCCACCTGGGGCCCGCGCTGCTGATGAAGAACTTGGCGCCCGTGGCCCCGGCGTTCCACATCTCCGTGAGTGTGCCCTCAGGGAAGCCGCCGGCGCATCCGGCGTGGATGCAGAAGTCCACGTAGGCGGCCTCCTCCATGGCGCGCCGCTTCTCCTTGAACTGGTCCAGGTTGAAGCACCCCATCTGTGTGCCCGGCATCTCCAGCATCGTGGTGACGCCCCCCTTAGCGGCGGCCCTCATGCCCGTAGCGGGGGTCTCAGGCGGCAGGAACGTGTGGCTGTGGCCGTCCAGAAGGCCGGGAAGCACATAGTTACCCTTGGCGTCTATCACCTCGTCGGAGGCGGGCAGGTGTATGTCCCGGGCGACGGAGACGATGACGCCGTCCTTGACTGCGACGCCGGCCTCAACGATGCCCCTCGGGCTCACAAGTTTAGCGTTCTTTACGACCAGATCCACGTTCATCTGTCTTCACGGAATACGTGTTCCGAGAGTATAAATAGTCAGGCTTGGGTGACGTGCTCGTTGTGTCCCTTCACGATGAGGCGCTTAACGTCTTCAGGGTAATCGACGACGAGCCTGCGCCTGTGCTCGTCCATGAGCTTGTTCCCCTTGGACAGCTGGTACCCGGCGTCCCAGACGTCGTCGAGGAACCCTGCCAGGTACTGCCTCCCTTCCTCCTGGAACAGTAGCTGGGCCGCCGGGAGGAATATGTGGGTGGCGTCGGGGAAGAGGCCCTCGGCCTGCCTGAAGTTGACGAGGTCGGGGAACCCGCAGACGGCGGCGAGGACAGTGTGGGGTATCTTCTTGTAGCGTCCCGAGTGGTGGGTCTCGCCATCTCCTACGTTCATATCGGGTAGGTTCAGTGGGAGGGTTCTCTCCCTCATGCGCTGGAGGTAGTGGACTATGTTGTAATGGTAGATGGGTGTGCCGTAGTAGATCACATCTGACTCCACCATCTTCTTCAGAACCCAATCCATGTCGTCCCGGTGGATGCACTGGCCGGGGGTCTTCCACCAGCAGCTGAAGCAGCCCGTGCACCCGTTGATCATGAGGTCTACGACGTAGTGGCGCTCAACCTCGGCCCCCGCCTCCCTGGCGCCCTCGATGAACCTGTTCATGATAACCTCGGTGGCGCCCTGGGTCTTCCTGGGGCTGGCGTTGAAGGCGAGAAGCTTCAACTCACGTCAACCTAACTTGTCCGACGTTCAGTGTAAACCTTTCCTTCAGCCACCCTATACAGTTTTAAACGCGCTCACGTCTAAGCCTAGGAAAGGTGTAGTAGCGTGGACGCCATAGAGGCTACGGAGCTCACCAAGGACTTCGGTAGCACACAGGCCCTCAGGGGGGCAAGCTTCACGGTGAAGGAGCACGAGATATTCGGGCTCATAGGGCCCAACGGTGCAGGTAAGACCACGACCCTGAGGATTCTGAGCACGCTCATCAGCGCGTCCAGCGGTAGGGCGCAGGTGTTCGGCTACGACGTGGCTAGGCAGCCCGAGAAGGTGAGGGA
>DASWLJ010000054.1:0-2107 GCA_036396185.1 Bathyarchaeia archaeon
ATAAAGATGTTGAATACTTCAGGGGCACCATCGGCGGCGTAGCCAACATGTACAAGGGCGGCAAGGGCGACCTGCCTATAAAGAACTATATGTCCTACGACTGGGGCGCATCCTCAGATGAAGTGGAGTCTTTCACGGAGAAGAGCATCCGCGACAGGTACCAGGTGGAGCGTATGCCGTGCTGGGGCTGCAGGCTGCTCCACAGCACCATGATGGAGGTCAGGGAAGGCAGGTACAAGTGCCACGTTGAGGAGCCGGAGTACGAGCAGATGGCGGCCTGGGGCCCCGTCATAGGCAACTCGGACGTGGAGGCCGCCATGATGCTGAGCGGCTTGACGGACAGGCTTGGCCTGGAGAATAACGAGGCGGGCTGGCTGGTGGGCTGGGTCATGGAGTGCGCCGAGAAGGGGTACATAAAGCAGAGACAGCTGGGCTTCAAGACGGGCTGGGGCGACGTGGAGGGCGCAGAGCGCATCCTCAGGATGGTAGCCGGCCGCGAGGGCTTCGGCGACGCCCTAGCCGAGGGCGTCAAACTAGCCTCAGAGAAGGTGGGAGGAAAAGCGGCTGAGTGCGCCATCTACACCATGAAGGGCAACTCCCCCAGGGGCCACGACCACAGGACCAGGTGGAGCGAGATGTTCGACACCTGCGTCAGCAACACGGGCACCATCGAGACCCACATGAGCGCCATGAGCCCCCAGTCCCAGGGCCCCGCCAACCCCACGGAGGTGAGCAGCGAGGTGGCCCGCACCAAGGGCCTGATGCAGCTGGAGGACAGCGTCGGCACGTGCCGCTTCAACACAAGGATGGACGCCAAGAAGATAGCGGAGGCCGTCTCGGCGGCCACAGGCTGGGACATGGGCGCCGAGGAGGCGTGGGACGTGGGGCGGAGGGCCGTGAACCTCCTCAGAGCTTTCAACGTAGAGTCGGGCATCAGCCCGGAGCAGGACAGGCCCTCGGCCAGGTACGGCTCGACCCCCACAGACGGCCCAACGGCAGGCGTAGCCATCATGCCCCACTGGGACGGGATGCTCGCCAACTACTACACGCTCATGGGCTGGGACGAGAGGGGCGTCCCCAAGAAGGAAACCCTCGAGCGGCTGGGCATAGGCCACGTCTGGGCCGGCCTACGACGCCTCTAGCCCCTCAACGTTTTATCTTCATAAGCCCCATCATTACCCATGCGGAATCTTGTGAAGCGTAAGCTCAGGGCCGGTAAGCCTGCCCTGGGCACATGGGTTTCCATAGGTCACCCCGACGTGACCATGTACCTGGCCGACATGGGCTGGGACTGGCTTGTCTGCGACATGGAGCACGGCCCCTTCGGGCCCGAGACGTACCACTTCATGGTCCAGGGGATGCTGTACGCCCGGGACCGCTGCATGCCCATGTGCAGGATACCCTGGACGGACCTCATCTGGATCAAGAAGGTGATGGACGCCGGGGCCACAGGCATCGTGTCCCCCAGGATCGAGACCAAGGAGCAGGCCGAGGAGATGGTCAGGCTAATGAAGTACCCACCCTGGGGCGAGCGCGGCGCCGGCCCCAGGCTCGCAGCCTTCCGCGACCCCGACTACTTCAAGACGGCGAACGACGAGACCCTGTGCGTCGTAATGATAGAGACCGCGAAGGGCGTGGAGAACATCTACGACATCTTCAGCGTGGAGGGCGTGGACGCCTGCTTCGTGGGGCCCAGCGACCTGAGCCTGGACATGGGCATCCACAACCAGTACACGAACCCGGTGTTTCTCAAGACCCTGGACAGGATCGTGGAGGCCGGCCGCGACCAGGGCGTGGCTCCGGGGATGCACTGCTTCACGACGCCCGGCCCCACCAACATCAACGAGGCCCTGGACCGCGGCTTCCTGTTCTGCGCTGTGAACAGCGACACCGCCTATATACGGAACGGGGTCAACTCGGCGATAAGCTCCATCAAGGGCTGGAAGCCCGGGGAGACCGGCGACGAGGTCCACCTCTAACCTTCTTTATAAACCGCTGATTGACGCATTGATCGCTCATTTATAAGCAGCTGATCAGTCGATTGATCAGCTTTTAAGAATATTTCGTTCTCTAACTCTTTTAACCAGATACAGGCCGATGGCCGCGA
>DASWLJ010000055.1:0-9550 GCA_036396185.1 Bathyarchaeia archaeon
CCCGGGCACCGAGAACTATGACTGCCTACCTCAGGCGAGACTCCTCGCCGGCGCCGAAAGCTATGCGGCCGACTTCACTCTGTCCCCAGCGGCCACTATCCAGATGGCCGGCCAGATCAAACCCGTCGAGACGACGAACACAATCAGGTTCTACACGGTCAGCGCTCTGGACCCGTCGACGGGGGACAGGCTCAAGTCCGGCGACCTGACCCTTGAGTACGGCTCGGGCACCCGGACCATCAACGGCGTCCTTGGCCTGGACCCTGACACCATTATTCTGCCTGTGAACAAGCCGCTTGTGCTCCAGTTCAGGTCCCAGACCGAGGTGGCCTCCAGGTCGACGCGGGTACTCGGATGGGGCATATCATACACCCAGACCGACAAGCCCGTTAGCTTCACCATAAGCGAGGGCGAGCCCTTCGTCTTCTCCCTCGGCCAGCGCGTGGAGCTGGACTACAGGAGGTACAGCCTCTCCCAGGATATGGGCACGGTGAGTGCGGGGCTCAACCAAGCCGAGGCCCGCCTAACCGAGCTGGAGTCGGGGGGCTTCTACGTGACGGCGGAGCGCTTCGACCTGAAGGAGGCCGCGGAGCAGCTCAGTAGAGCCGAGGCAAAGCACGCCGTGGCGGACTACGAGGCGTGCTACGTGGAGCTGAGCAGCGCTTACCTGAAGTGGACAGTACTCAGCGGGCGGTTGGGCTCCATGGTTGCAGAGGCGGCCGTCTCGGTCAAGACCCTCATAGTCTTCGTAGCCCTCACCGCCGCGGTTATAGGCGGCTTCGTGGCGGAGAGGAGGGACCTCATGGTGGTCACGTCCGGCGTCTCCTTCGCCATCATGATCGGGTACCTCTACCGGGTGTACCCGGGTAGCGCCCTCATCCCGGCCGGCGAGTTCGCCGCCGTCTCAGCGGTCTCCCTGTCCCTGTTCGCACTGCCCCTCATCCTGTCCGGGCTGATGGGACGCGGCTCCTCCTGGGCGACGCTTAAGGCCGGGGAGTGGGTGTCCATGTTCAGCTTCGGGAAGAGGAACCTGAGGCGCCGGAAGCTCAGGTTCGCCCTCACCTTCGCGCCCATCATGCTGCTCACCATGAGCTTCGTGGCGTTGACATCAATGTCAACGGGGTACGGCTTGGTCTCCCAGTGGGTGCCGTACGCCGAGCCCGACTCCACCGGGATACTGGTGAGGATGAGCGAGTACCAGCCCAAGACCGAGTTCGAGAAGGGCATATTCTACACGGTGATACAGCCGGCCGTAGAGTGGATCGCCAGCTACGAGGGCGTGGCCTCGGTAGCCGCGAAGGCTGAGAGCACGCCCCAAGTCAGGCCCATAGCCACAGTGGACGGCTACGAGTTTAGGGGCGTCGTCGGCCTGGACGTGGAGGGGGAACCCCTGATGCCCGTCGTGGACGCCTGCGTCGTGGAGGGCGGGCCCCTAAGGGAGGAGGACGCTTGCCTTGTCCACATGAACGTCTTCGAGTACACCGGCCTGGGGCTGGGTGACACCCTCACCGTGAGGGGCGTCCCCATGACCATCGTGGGCGCCTTCGACAGCGGCATCGGGGACGTCATGGACGCTGACGGGGAGACCCTCCTCCCAGGCTACCAGGTGATAGTTAATCCAGGCGACGACCAGCCCAGGGTCGAGGTCAGGACCGTGGAGCCATACTACGCCGTTGTCACCACCCTTCAGACCGCCCAGAGGATGAGCGGGGTCAGGGCCAGCAGGGTCACAGCCACGCTGGAGCCGGGCGCGGACGGCGTCACCCTTGGCAAGTCCATGGCCCTGGCGCGGGAGTACAGGGTCTGGGTCAGCACGGGCGCGGAGGTGCTCAGGGCCAGCATGACGGACACCATCGCGGGGAAAGGCTTCGGCGTCACAATCCCCTGGCTCATAGTGGTCCTCAACGTCCTCGCCACCATGATGGGAAGCATGTACGAGAGGCGGGCCGAGATCAACATACTGTCCAGCGTGGGCCTGAACCCCACCCACATCTCGGGGGTCTTCCTCGCCGAGGCCCTCATAACGGGTGTCACCGCCGGGGGCCTCGGCTACCTCATCGGCCTCGGCTGGTACCCGGCCATGAGGGCCATCGCGGACGCCCCCGTTGTGAACCAGAAGGTGTCGGCTTTCTGGGTTGTGGGCTCCCTCGCCATAGCCGTCACGGCCGTCGCCGCCGGTTCTGTCCTTGCCTTGAGGAGAAGCACCGTCATAACCCCCTCGTTCCTCAGGAACTGGAGGCTCGAGGGGTCCAGTTCGCCGGACGACACCTGGAGCGTGGCCCTCCCCAACAAGGTCAAGACGGAGGAGGCGGACGCCCTTCTCGCGTACCTCTGTGACGCCTTGAGGGCTTACGACGACAGGGAGAGCGCGCCCAACATATACGGCGTGAAGCGGGCCAGCGAAGGCGAGGGCAGGTGGACCATCTCCTTCACCTACAGGGAGGTGCCCACCAACATAGGCGCCAAGACCAGCTATAACAGGCTGGTGGTCGAGCCCGGGGAAGAGGCAGGCGTCTACGGAGCCACACTGGTCTCCCGCGGCACCCGGGAGGCCGTTGAGTCCACAGCGGTGTTCATGCGGAAACTCATGATCCAGTGGACCGTGTGCTCCAGATCCATGGAGCGCACCTAGGTGGCGGCGCATAAAAAGAGAAAAAAAAGGTGAAAGGAATGGTTCGACGTCCCTCCAGGGGGCATCGATGACTATTTTTAGTAGTGAATACAGAGATTCTCCTCAATGTCCGTTAAAATATCTTCACCTCAGGAGTTCTTCGGCAACCAGATGGGTGCGGATAGGGAGCTAGCCCACTGGAGCCGCATAGTCGAGTACTTCTGGGAGCTGGACAAGTCACCCATGGTCAAGGTCACGGAGCTGGGTAAGAGCACTGAGGGCCACCCCTTCCTCCTCGCAGTGATAACCTCAGAGGAGAACATGGGGAGGCTGGAGGAGCTCAGGGAGATGAGCTGGAGGCTGGCTCACCCCAGGGACGCGCCCCTGGAGGAGATCGAGAGGATCGTGGCGGAGGGCAAGGCCGTTGTAGCCATGAGCATGAGCATCCACGCCACAGAGGTGGGCGGCACCCAGATGGCCCCTGAGCTGGCCTACGAGCTGATAACGCTCCCCGAGAACAGGGAGATACTGGAGAACACTGTGCTGCTCATGTTCCCGTGCTTCAACCCCGACGGCCAGGTAATGGTCACCGAGTTCTACGAGAAGTACCTGGGCACAGAGTACGAGGGCTGCAGCCCGCCGTGGCTCTACCACAAGTACACGGGGCATGATAACAACAGGGACGCCATGCACAACAACATGGTGGAGAGCCAGATGGTCACCCAGGTCATGTACAGGGAGTGGAGCCCCCAAGCCTACATCGACTTCCACCACATGGGTAGCTACGGGGCGCGGTTCTACATAGCGCCCTTCGCTAACCCCGTGGACGATAAGGTGGACCCCCTGGTCTGGACCGAGCAGGAGCTCTACGGGGGTCTCACCCACGTGCTGCTGGAGGCTGAGGGCAAGACGGGTATCGAGAGCCAGGCCACATACCCTGGAGAGTTCATGCCCACCTTCAACTATGTGCCATGCTGGCATAACGTGTGCGGCATGCTCACCGAGTCGGCGTCCGCCAAGCTGGCCACGCCCCTCTACGTCCACTACCACCAGCTGAAACCCAGCCGCAGGGGCCGTCCCGAGTATAGGACCCAGATGGGGTTCCCCCACCCTTGGCAGGGAGGTTGGTGGAGGCTACGCGACGTGGTGGAGCAGCAGAAGATCAGCGCCTACGGCACCCTCCACGCCGCCGCCAAGTTCAGGGAGCTCATCCTCAGAAACATGCACAGGAAGGCCTCGAACAGCATCAGGAGGGGCCTAGAGGAGCCGCCCTACGCGTTCATAATCAAGCCCGAGCAACACGACGAGCTTGTGGCCTACAAGCTGCTGAAGACGCTGATGGACATGGGGGTCGAGGTGTGCAGAAGCCAGAGGGAGTTCGTGGCAGACGGCGTCGCCTACCCCAGGGGAACCCACGTAGTGTTCGCGTCTCAGCACTGCAGGCCCTACGTGGTGAGCCTGCTGAGGCGCACCTTCTACCACCTGGGCGCCTTCAGCAAGTACAGCGACGGGACGCCCGTGATCCCGTACGACCTTTCCACTTACACTATTGCCGAGTTCATGGGTGTCCGGGTGGCCGAGGTGGAGAAGCCCTTCGAGGGCAGCTTCGAGGCCCTCACCAGCGTCAGGTACCCAAGAGGCGGGGCGGCCTCCGAGGCGCCCTACGGGTGGCTCATAGATGGAAGGGTGAACGAGGGGTTCATGGTGGCCACCAGACTCATGCGTAAGGGCGTCGAGGTGCATCGTCTCCAGGAGAAGGCGGCGACGGGCGCCGGCGTCTTCGAGGCGGGGAGCTTCTACGTTCCCAGGGCCGAGGGCTTGGCCGGTGAGATGGATAAGCTGGCGAAACGGCACCACGTCATGATCGAAGCAGCTCCGCCGGCCCTGAAGTCGAGGCCCGTCAAGATGCTGAGAGTGGGCGTCTACCAGAGGTACTGGGGCGGCAACACGGACGAGGGCTGGACCAGGTGGCTGCTGGAGCAGTACAGGTTCAGGTACAGGACGCTGATGGACAAGGATATCCAGAGGGGCAAGCTGGCCTCCAAGTACGACGTGATCGTGGTCCCCAGCGACGCCACCGAGCTCATCACGGGTGAGAAGATCGAGGAGTACTACGAGAAGAGGTGGGCCGGCGGCTCGACACTTCCCGTGTACCCGCCAGAGTACAAGAGCGGCTTGGGCGAGGACGGCGTCAAGAAGCTGAAGGAGTTCGTGGAGGAGGGCGGGACTCTGCTCTGCTGGGGCGAGTCCTGCGACTTCGCCATAGAGAAGCTGGGGCTCCCCATGCAGAACGTGCTGAAGGACGTGAAGGGCACAAGCTTCACGTGCCCCGGCAGCACCCTCCACGTGGAAGTGGACCGCGGCCACCCCCTAGCGTGGGGCGTCCAAGGCGACCTGCTCATCGTCTTCAGGAGCCACCCCGCCTTCGCGGTGAAGCCCAGGGTGAACAACGACGAGCACAGGGTTGTCCTCAGCTACCCGGATGAGAGGATCATGGAGAGCGGGTGGCTCACGGGCGAGGAGTACCTGAGCAGGAAGGCGGCCATGGTGGAGGCCGGGCTGGGCAAGGGCCGGGTGGTCCTCTACGGGTTCCAGCCCCAGATGAGGGCCCAGACCGACGCCACCTTCAAGCTGTTCTTCAACGCCCTCCTGGGCTAGCCGTTTACGGCAAACCCGGCCCATTTTTTACTGTATCTTCACCTCGGGCTGATAGATCGAAGACGTTTTATACGCCCCCAGTGTAGCTAAAGGGATTCGTGATCAGACATGGGAGTCGAGAAGTTCGCGAAGAGAGAGGTCCAGGAGCTGATGAAGATGTCCGGGAGTTCCACGAGGGCGTCCGTGGGGCCCATCCCGGGGCTCATCAACCTGGGCGCGGGTGACCCCGACTTCGACCAGCCCGAGTTCATAAACAAGGCTGTGTACGAGGCCATGAGGGCGGGTCAGACCCACTACAGCTTCACGGGTGAGCCTGACTTCAAGGAGGCCATCGCCGAGTACTACAAGAAGTACGGTGTGACGGTGGACCCCAAGACCCAGGTGCTCATCACGTCGGGCGGAAGCCAGGCCATCTTCCAGGCCTTCGGTTCCATCCTTAACCCGGGGGACGAGATCATGATACTGGACCCGGCGTACACAGGCTACAACCAGCCAGCTGCATACTTCGGTGCCAAGCTGACCAGGGCCAGGCAGGTTAAAGACAAGAAGGGCATATTCAGGCCAGACTTCAGGAACATCGAGAACGCGGTCACGTCGAAGACGAAGGCCGTGCTCATCTGCAACCCCGACAACCCCACGGGGACGGTGTGGACCAAGAAGGAGTTGGAGAGGCTGGCCGACATCGCCGCCAGGAAGGACATCATCGTGATCAGCGACGAGATCTACACGGAGTTCGTGTGGGGCGAAAGGAAGCACCAGACCATAATCGACATCAACGGGATGTGGGAGAAGACCATGGTGCTGATGAGCTTCAGCAAGACCTTCGCGTGGACCGGGTGCAGGGCCGGGTACATCATCGCGGGGCCTGAGCTCATGAAGGTGGTGAACGGGGTGCCTGTGGGAATCTGCAGCGTCCCTGTGCCGTTCCAGAAGGCGGCGGTTAAGGCGCTTAAGGACGGCTGGGACTTCGTGGAGGAGATGAGGCAGGCGTACAAGAAGCGCCTCGACTATATGGTGAAGCGGCTGAACGAGATCGAGGGGATGGAGTGCCCGTACCCCGAGGGCACCTTCTACGTGTTCCCCGACATCAGTGAGCTGGGGGTGCCCAGCATGAAGTTCGCCATGGACTTCTTCCAGCAGGAGAAGGTGCGGTGTGCGCCGGGCTCGGGCTACGGGGCGGCTGGTGAGGGCCACGTCAGGTTCGCCCTGGTGGCGTCCATGAAGGACCTGGAGGAGACTTGTGCTCGGCTGGAGAGGTTCGTCAGGAACCTGCCTCCGAGGGCTCCCCCGGCGGTGCCTTAGCCCCTCTCCTTTTTCATCGGTGGAGTGGGTTCCAGTTTTCTGTTTTGTTGCAGGCTACTTGTAATAAGGCGAATTAGGAGGGTGTCTGGGGCTTGTACCTAGTGGGTGGGAATTTGTGTTTTTAGGTTGCCCTGGGGTTGTGTTTTCGTCGTCATCGTGTGTGTGCCGATGACTGCTGCTGGGTGGGATGTGGTCCATTTTCGGGTTGCGTTTTACTTATTTTTATGGTTTTTTAGGTGGGTTGGTTTAGGCTCTGTTGAAAAAGGGTTACCGTTTGAGGGTCTTCTCCGTTCTCCTCTGCGATGGCGAGGTTGAGTGGAGGCTGTTGGGTTGAGACCGATATTCCTTATTTTGAGTATTCATGGTACTAGATTCGGTATATGGCGGATAGTTTTTCGTTAACCTCTTTCCTCAGTACTAGCCCTGCTTCTCCAATTTCTCCCACGATTAGGGATTTTAGAATTGTAGCTACCTTGTCCAACCTGATTGCTGACGATGTTTTTAGTCCAGTCAGTATAAAATCACGGTGTCTTTCATCCACAAACACTGATGTTTTTCTGGTTCCAGATGTTTTTGACGAAATGAAGGCCACGACGGCGTCTTGTTCATCTTCATGGATGACGAGGGCTGGTCGGAGTTTAGATGAGGAGAGATCAGTGTACGGGAAGGGTATGAGGACGATCTTCCCTTTCAACTGTACCTTACCTTCAGGTCTTCACGGGTGTAAAGGTCGGGCTCCTCATCAAGGAACTCTTTGAGGCTGTTCTCAGTCAGTTGCATGATGGCGTGTGTCTCTCTCTCGGCTAGAAGCGCGTCCAGTTTCTGGTTCAGTGACGCTAGGAGGCTTTTGATCTCCTTTATCTCGGTCTCCAGCTCCATGGCTATGGTTACTTGTTGGGGCATCGATGCTTTAAATATTGTTGACTGCGAGCATGGAAAATACTGGGTGCGCTGAAAAATGGGAGGGGTTACTGTTTGGGGGTTTTCTCCCAGTTCTCCTGTGCTATGGCTAGGGGTGGTTGGAGTCCCTCTGGTAACGGCGTCTTGTAGGTGCGTTCCTTGAGGCGGCCGCTGTGCTCTTCCCTGGCCTTCTTCCTGAGCTCCGGGTCCGTGAGTAGCTCGACAGCTGCCCCGGCCATGGTCTTGGCGGCGAAGACGAGGCTCTTGTGGCCTATGGTGCTGCCGGCGCAGGCGACGAAGGTCCAGCTGTGGCCTGGGGCGCCGAGGACGTTGCAGGTGGTGCCGAACTCGGTGGTGGGTGTGACCCAGCTGACGTCGCCCACGTCGCTGCTGCCTGGGCTGGTCTCTCCTTCGCCCCAGGGGTCCAGGACGTCTGTGGGGAGGTCCACGTCGATGAAGCGCTGGTAGTCGGGGACCTTGGACTTGCGTAGGGCGTCGATCTTCTGCTGCTTGGGGAACTGGGCTGCTATCTTGGCTGCGAACGCTAGCTCCTCCGCGGTGTACTCGGGTGCGCCGACATCCCGCATGTTCTTGACTATGAGCTCGCTGAGGGTTCTGCTGGGGATGATGTTGTAGAGGGCGTCGATGAACTGGACCTCCAGCTCGGTCTCCGTCATCAGGGCGGCGCCCTGGGCGATCTTCTTGATGCGCTCGTAGATGGGGTCCAGCTGGTCCCGCTCCGGGGCTCGTATGTAGTACCATGACCGGGCGTAGTCTGGGACCACGTTGGGCTGGCCGCCGCCGGATTCAATCACGTAGTGGATGCGGGCGTCGGCTATCACGTGCTCCCGGAGGAAGTTGACGCCCACGTTCATCAGCTCTATGGCGTCGAGGGCTGATCTTCCCATCTCGGGGTTGCCCGCCGCGTGGGCCGTCTTACCCCTGTAAATGAACTTGACGCCGTTGACGGCGGTGCTGCTCATGAGGCGGGCCGTGTTCATGCTGCCCGGGTGGTGGCTGAGGCACGCGTCCAGGCCGTCGTATAGGCCCTCCCGGGCCATGAAGACCTTGCCGCCGTAGTTCTCCTCGGCGGGGGTCCCGTAGAACCTTATGGTACCGTTGATCTTCTCCTCCTCCATGGCGTGGCGTAGGGCGCAGACGCAAGCTAATGCAGTCGCCCCGTGGACGTTGTGGCCGCAGCCGTGGCCCGGCGCCCCCTGCACCAGTGGGTCCTTCTCGGGAGCCACCTTGTTGCTGATGCCGGGCAAGGCGTCGTACTCTCCCTGGAAGCCGAGGACGGGCTTGCCCTTGCCCCACTCGGCGTAGATGGCCGTGGGCATCCCGGCTACACCATGTTTGACCTTGAAGCCGTGCTCCCTGAGCTTATCGGCTATCAGCTTACTGCTCCTGGTCTCCACTAGGCCGAGCTCCGCGTAGCCCCAGACCTTGTCGCTTACGTCGATGAACTCCTGGCGGTGCTCATCGATCCACTTCCACAACCTGTCCTTCAGCATAATGAGTCACCATGAAGTAGGGGCTTCGGATGTAAAAGCTTGGAGTTGCGCAGCGGGTGGGATTCGAACCCACGACCCTGGGGAGGGACCAGTTCATAAGACTGGCGCAATGGTCCGACTCTGCCACCGCTGCGTATTAGTTTCAATAAATAATTATTATTAATCGGGATTGTTCCGTTGATAACTAACGTTTGGTTAAAAAATAGGTGAGTTGCGGTCCCTCCCCAGGTCTGCGCCAGTCTCACCCTGCAGAACCGGCCTTCGCCTGTTCTGCGTTAAAACCTCTTTTCCAGCATTATATATGGTTTCAGGGTTTCTGAATAGAAGGAAACGGATACAGGTGAATGTATCGAATAGTCTACATGCTACTGGGCGTAGGCCTCGACGAGGTCCCGGGCCGTCACGATGCCCGCCAGCCCCTCACCCTCCGCCACCGGCAGCCTCCTCACGTGCCTCGACGACATGACGTAAGCCGCCACGTTCACGGGGGTCATGGTGGGGATGGCGAGGAGGGGCCTGGAGCACGCCTCACCCACAGGCACATCCAAAGGCCTGCCCATAGCCA
>DASWLJ010000056.1:0-4672 GCA_036396185.1 Bathyarchaeia archaeon
CAGCGCCGAGTTCAGGCTGGGCTCCATCGGTAGGGACCCGGAGCACCCGTGGAGCGACTACATTAGGGGCGTCGCCAAGGTCCTCTCAGGCGAGGGCCACAGGCTCACAGGCGCCGACATGGTCGTCCACGGGGACGTGCCCATAGGGGCTGGACTCAGCAGCTCAGCCGCCATCCTGGTGGCTTCCCTCAGGGCCTTCGCATCCCTGAACAGGATCAACATCGCCCCTGAGGCCGCCGCCCACCTGGCTAGGAGGGCGGAGAACGAGTTCGTGGGGGTACAGTGCGGCATCATGGACCAGTTCGTGGCCAGCCTGGGGGAGCACGGCAAGGCCCTGTTCATCGACTGCAGGTCCTACGAGCACAGGCACGTTGAGCTACCCCGCGGCTACAGGGTGGTCGTCGTAAACACCATGAAGAGCAGGGACCTGGCGTCGTCGGCCTACAACGAGAGGAGGCTGCAGTGCATGGAGGCTGTCCAGATCATAGGGAAGCGTGAGGCCGGCGTCGCGTCCCTCAGGGACGTGTCCCCCGGGATGCTCGTCAAACACTGGGCCGAGCTGCCCCCCGTCATCCAGAGGCGGACCAGACACGTGGTCACCGAGAACCAGCGCGTACAGGAGTCCCTGGAGCTGCTGAGTGACGGCGACGTGGAGGCGTTCGGCGAACTCATGTACGACAGCCACGAGAGCCTACACCACGACTACGAGGTGAGCTGCCGGGAGCTGGACGTCCTCGTGGACGCCACCCAGGACATGAGGGGCGTCGCCGGGGCGCGGATGACGGGCGCAGGGTTCGGAGGCTGCACCGTGAACCTAGTGGAGGATGACCACGTGGAACGGTTCACCGGGGCCATCACAGAGAAGTACTTCAGGTCCACCGCCAAGCGGGCGGAGGTCTACGTGGCATAAATAACCCAGCCTTTAGCTGAGCCCCGCTCCGCGCAGTCCCCGCGCCGAGCGACGCTCAGCCCCAGTAACGCTCCACGTACTCGGTGGCCCTCATGAACTCCACGTCAGGGAACTTCTGGATGTACTCCACTATGCCGCTGAGACAGAGGAGCCTCGACGGCCGGCCCGTGACCTGGGGGTGGCACGTGAGGCAGAACAGGCTCCTGTCCCTGTACCTGGCGTCGAACTCTATGGTCCACGTGTCAACGGTGTCCTTCACCGTGGAGCCCCAGTCGTAGTAGAAGGTCCAGTCGTCTAGGTTGTAGGCCACGGGTATCTCCAGGAGCCTGGACTCCCTGCCGTCGATGACGTTGTAGAAGCACTCCTCGGAGCCCATGTAGTCGCTGTTCCAAGCGAATCCCAGCTCCTCGAGGTTCCTGTGTGTGCGCCCGCTGGGCCTCCACCGGGGCGTCCTGTGGCCCACGATCTTTCTGCCGTAGAACTCCTCCAGTATCTCCCGGCCCTTGATGATGCCCTCCCGCTCCTCCTCGGGCTTAAGGTCGTTGTAGCCGCGGTGCGTGTAGCCGTGGCACGCCACCTCGTGGCCCCTGGACACGATCTCCTCAACGGCCTCAGGGTACCGCTCCGCGGTGAGGCCGACGACGCAGAAGGTGGCCTTGATCTCGTTCTCGTCCAGGAGGTCCAGTATCCGGTACACTCCTTTTCTAGGCCCATAGCCGCCCTGGGTGACCCAGTACGGGACGCCTGGGTGTATCTCCTCGAAGGCCGCCTCCCCGTCAAGGTCGAAGGTGAGCAGAACAGGGAAAGGCTTGTCTGACATGGAGAAACGTACACCGTCCACGTATTTAATGGGCGACACGTGAGGAGCCAATCGTTTCCCCGGCGTATATGTGGTTAATAATATAGCCTCAGCGGTGTATCTATGCTGGATATCCATGGTTGACCTAGACCTAGTCAGGGAGAAGCTGGGCAGCAGCGTCATCTCGGACGTCCTGGACGGCATGGGGCTCAGAAGCCAGGCAATGGACCTGGACATCCGCCCCCTCAGCGAGGACATGTCCACCGTGGGCACAGCCTTCACGATGCTCATGGCCGACCAGTACGACGAGGGAAAGGACACGTTCAAACTCCAGTTCAAAGCCATCGACAGCCTAGGAAGAGACGACGTCATGGTGGTGTGCAGCAACGGCAGCAACCGCGCCGCCCTCTGGGGCGAACTCCTTTCAACAGCCGCCACCTACAGGGGCGCATCGGGCGCCGTCATAGACGGCCTCTCCCGGGACGTGAAGCTGATCAAAAATATGAGGTTCCCGGTGTTCTGCAGGGGGGTCAGACCCATAAGCAGCAAGGGCCGCCTCGTAGCCGTGGACTACAACTGCCCAGTTGAGGTGGGAGGCGTGACCGTCCACCCCGGAGACCTTGTGGTCGCCGACTTGGACGGAGTCGTCGTGGCGCCCAAGGACATAGCAGAGGAAGTAGTCCGGAAGGCCCTGGACGTGGTGAACAGGGAGACCATGACCCGGGACGAGCTTGGCAGAGGCGCCGGCCTCAGCCAGGTCTACAGGAAGTACGGCACAGTCTAACCCTTTTCTTTGGGTACAGTTATAATCGGACACGGCAAAAATAGTAGAGGTGGACGCTTGGCCATCCGCGAATCCCTACTGAAGTGCGTAGCCGAGATAGCCATGAGCATCGACCTAGGCCACCCCACCCGGGTCGCGGTGGACGGCGTGGACGCCGCAGGCAAGACCATATTCGCCGACGAGCTGAAGGCCCGCCTCGTCGAGGAGGGGAGGGACGTCATCAGGGCCTCCGTGGACGGGTTCCACAACCCGCGGAGGGTCAGGCATCAGAGGGGGCGCATGAGCCCCGAGGGCTACTACATAGACAGCTTCAACTACAGGGCGCTGCTGGACTCTCTGCTGCTACCCCTGGGCCCGGGAGGCGACCTCGTATACCGCGAAGCCATATTCGATTACAGGACGGACAGGAGAGTCGATAACCCCCCCAAGAAGGCCCACGTGGACTCCATACTGCTCTTCGACGGCGTCTTCCTCCTGCGACCAGAGCTCGTGAGCCTATGGGACCTCAGAATCTACCTGGACATATCATACGACGAGATGATGCGCAGGGGCCTGCAGAGGGGACTGGACAACGGCGAGGAGACGGAGGACCACGAGGAGCTCTACGCCCAGAGGTACATCCCCGGGCAGAAGCTGTACCACCTCCACTCTGCGCCGAAGAGGAGGGCCGACGTCATCATCAACAACAACGACCCGCAGAACCCCCGCGTCACATACATGAGCCCCAGCCTCTAATACAGGCTGGCCGAGGTATTATCCCGGTAATATACCATAATACTCATGGCAGGCCGAGGAGCAGCAGAACCCTGAGTAATACGCCTCCCAGTATTACCGCCACGACGACCTCCACTAGGCTTATGATGGCCGCCTTCCTAGCCCCGAACTCCTTCGCCAGGGCCGCCACCGTGCTGAGGCAGGGCACATAAACCATCACCACGAAGGCGAAGACGAACATCTGGACAGGGGACATGAAGCTGGCGTAGTCGGTGGACCCCATGAGGGACCCCAGGAGGATGAGGGTCAGCTCCTTGCGCAGGACGCCGAAGATGAGGACCACCCCCGCCGCGGCGGGCAGGCCGAGCCACCCGACAGTCACCGGGCTCAGCGCCCCCTCCACGACGCGCAGCAGCCCCAGGAAGGCGGCCACCTGGATCACCAGGTTACCCGCCATCATGATGGGGAACGCCTCGTAGACGAAGCCCCTCAGACTGAACCACGTCCTCTGAGCCGTGGTCCTCAGCGAGGGCAGCCTGTACCCGGGCATCTCCATGATGAGGCCCACAGGCTCGTCAGGGGCGACCTTGTACGCTATCCTCCCCAGGGCGAAGATGAGGACGAAGTCGATGACGTAGAGCAGCAGGGCCCACCTGAACCCCACGTACGTCGCCACCAGACCCATGATGACGATGCTCCGCGCCGCGCAGGGCACCAGGCTCGCCACGAAGGCGCATATGAGGCGCTCCCGCTCCGTCTCCATTATCCGCGCCCCCAGGACGGCCGGGACGTTGCACCCGAAGCCCAGCATCACGGGGATGAACCCCTTGCCGTGGAGGCCTATGGCGTGCATCGCCGAGTCCATGAGGAAGGCGACGCGGGCCAGGTACCCCGAGTCCTCCAGCACCGATAGCGCCAGGTAGAAGGGGCCGATGTAGGGCAACGCGACCACGAGGCCCCCTATGAGGCCGTCCGCCAGGGCGCTCCAGAGGAACTGGGTTACCGCTCTCTCCCCAAAGGCCCCGAAGTAGGCGGCCTGAACGGCGCCGAAGAACTCGCCCATGAGGCCGGCCAGCCAGTCGCCGAAGCTGAATATGCCGTAGAACACGGCCAGTATGCTCGCCACCATGAAGACGTAGCCGAGCACCCGGTGGCTCGTAACCTCCTCAAGCTTGTCCCCCAGGGTCTTACCCGGGGCAACAATCCTCGTGCAGCTTCGGGCCACCCTGCTCGCCAGAGCGTACCTCTCGGAGGCTATGACGCTGGGCGCGTCGTGGCCGTGTATCTCCTCGATGCGCGATACGGCGGCGTCCACCTTCTCCCTGAGGTCCGGCTGTGAGCCGTACACGAGCTGCGTCACCTCCTCGTCTCCCTCCAGCAGCTTGAGGGCCACCCATCTCCCCGGGTAAGGGGCATCAACCTCTAGGCTCTCAGCCAGCTCCCTTAGCCTCTCCTCAATCTCGGG
>DASWLJ010000057.1:0-3135 GCA_036396185.1 Bathyarchaeia archaeon
TACAAGCCTACTGTGGAACAAACTTCGGGGTCTTTGACCCCGCGGCCAACATCCACCTCAGCGCTTTGGCCGACACGTTAGGCCACAGCGGAATCAATGGCCCAAACACGGCCGCTTTCGCGGTGGAGTTGCACCAGCGGGGCGTATTGAAGGACAGCGATTTTGGATTCAAGCCTAGGTGGGGCGACCCGGAGACCTTCGACAGGATACTCAGGATGATGGCGAAGCGGGAGAAGATCGGGGACACCCTAGCCGAGGGCACCTACAAGGCGGCTCACATCATCGCCAAGATGAAGGGCAGGAAGCCCGAGGAGCTGCTGAAGTACGCGGTCCACGTGAAGGGCATCGAGATCGGCGCCCACGGCACCCGCAGCGACGCGGACTACACCCACGACATCAGCTATGCGGGCAGCGTTCAGGGTGGAGACCACACCAGCACCAGCTCTGACGGGTACAACGACATGAGCGGCGCCATCTTCACTGACTCGGCTGTGTTCTGCAACTTCTGCTTCTACGGCGTACCTCAGAGCCTGGTCATGGACTACGCCAAGGCCGTGACGGGGTTCCCCATAACCCTCCACAGCTGGCGCAGCGTCAACGGCCCTAGGATAGTGACCCTGCAGAGGGCGCTCCTCATGCTAGGCGGGCCGGACCTCAAGTGGACGCCGGTGAAGGACGACGACAACCCGCCAAGGTTCTATGAACCCCTGCCCAGCGGACCCTACAAGGGTAAGACCACGGACAGGAAGCTTGTGGACGAGAAGCTCAAGGTCTACAACGAGACCCTGGGCTGGGACGATAGGGGCATCCCTACGAAGGAGACCCTGAAGAGGCTGGACCTGGGCTTCCTGGAGAAGAGCATGGCCAAGCTGAGGTAAACCCTCGTATTACCCCATTTTTTACCAAAAGTTTCTTGATTTCACTCACCAAATGTATCCCATGATTTCCATCTGGATCGTTAGAGACTACGAGAACTGCTCGGGGTGCAGGCGCTGCGAGCTGGCCTGCAGCATGCGCCACGAGGGCTGGATGTGGCCCGAAGCTTCACGCGTAAGGGTGTTCATGCCCTTCCCTGGCCTGGAGGTGGCCCACCTCTGCGCCCAGTGCGACGACTACCCCTGCGTCAAGAGCTGCCCCGCTGGGGCGCTCTCAGTTGATAGTAAGACCACGGCGGTCATAGTGGACAGGGAGGCGTGCACAGGCTGTGGGGCCTGCGTCAAGGCCTGCCCCGGCACCGTCCCCTTCCTCCACCCCAGGGACAGGAAGGCCACCATCTGCGACCTCTGCGGCGGCGACCCCGAGTGCGTAAAGGTATGCGGGGAGGCCGGTTACAACGCGCTGAGGCTGGTCCACGAGGGCATGAGCGAGAACCGCAAACTGTTCTCCAGGAACCCCGTCAAGGTGGCCAGGATGCTGGCCGTGAAGCTGTTCGGCGAGAAGGGTGAGGAGGTGATAGCGTGACGCCCAGAGGCTACGCGGGTAAGTACCTTGACGTCGACCTCACCAAGGGGAAGACCGGGGATGTCACCTTCCCAGAAAAGACCCTGGAGCAGTACTTCGGCGGCAGGGGCCTGGGCGCCAAGATACTGTGGGATCGTATAGGTGAAAGGTGGAGCGAGGTCGACCCCCTCGGCCCCGACAACCTGTTCCTGGCCCTCACGGGGCCCATGACGGGCATATACCCAGGAGGCCGCATATGCTGCACCGGGAAGTCGCCCGTCAGCAACGGAACCGTGGGGTCCACGGCCAGCACCGAGTTCGCCCACGAGCTTAGAACAGCGGGCTACGACGGCGTCATAGTCTCGGGCAGGGCCGAGGAGCCCGTATACATACTCGTTACGGAGAACGGGGGCGAGATCAGGGACGCCAAGCATCTGTGGGGTTTGATGGGGGAGGAGACCATCAAGGTTCTGAACAAGGAGGTAGCCGAGGAGCTTTCGCGGCGAGACCCTGCGAGGGGCTTAGTGAAGGAGCCCGGCATGATCTACGTGGGGCCAGCCGGAGAGAACATGGTGAGGAACGCCTGCGTCATGACCAAGCTCTGCCACGCGGCCGGGTACGGCGGCTACGGCTCAGTCATGGGTAGCAAGAACCTGAAGGCCGTCGTCGCCAAGGGCTGGGGGCCGCTGCCGGAGGTCTACGCGCCCGAGGCAGTGAAGCTCCTGTGGAAGAGGGCCCACGAGCACCTGATAGCCAACGACAGCTTCAGGCGGCAGGGCACCGGGTACGGCGGCTGGTCCACGGGCAACAAGTTCAGCAGCGAGCCCATCAGGAACTGGCAGGACGAGTGGCACGACAGGAGGAGCTACGGCGGCCCAGCCTTCGAGACGGGGTTCTGGGTGAAGAAGCAGTGGGCCGACTTCAACTGCACAACAGGCTGCATGAAGCTGAGCTGCGTCAAGAGCGGCCACTGGAAAGGCGACATCACGGACAACCCCGACTACGAGCTACAGGCCTACTGCGGGGCAAACTTCGGCATCTTCGACCCGGCCGACGACATCCACCTGAGCTCCCTCATAGATAACCTTGGCCACTCGGGCATCGGCGGCGCCAACACAATGGGGTTCGCGGCCGAGCTCTACCAGAGGGGCATCCTCACGGAGGAGGACCTGGGGTTCAGGCTGGAGTGGGGTGACACCAGGGCATTCGACAAGCTGGCCCGGATAATAGCCTACCGTGAGGGCATCGGCGACGTGCTGGCCGAGGGCACCTACAGGGCGGCCCTTAAGATAGCCGAGATGAAGGGCCTGAAGCCAGAGGAGCTGCTGAAGTACGCGGTCCACGTGAAGGGTATCGAGGTGGGCGCCCACGGAACCCGCAGCGACGCCGACTTCTTGGCACACGACATCGGCTACGCCGTCAGCGTGCAGGGCGGCGACCACACAAGCGTCGTCAGGGACGGGTACCACGACATGTCAGGCTCCGTGTTCAGCGACTCAGCCGTCTATTGCAACTTCGCCAGGGCCCCCCAAGAACTGATATTCGACTACGCCAAGGCCATCACCGGGTACGATATGTCCATCGATAGCTGGCGCAGGGTCAACGGGCCCAGGATAGTGACCCTGCAGAAGGCTCTGCTGCTTCTGGGAGGACCAGACGTGACCTGGGAACCCGTGAAGGATGACGAGAACCCCG
>DASWLJ010000058.1:0-5068 GCA_036396185.1 Bathyarchaeia archaeon
TCCACGAGCCTGTCCCAGACCTCTGGCGGATTCCCGACGCGGCCGCCGCCGGTGGTGACGTTGATGACCGCGTCCACCTCCTCCCTGATGCGCTCGATGTACTCCTTCAACAGCGGGTTGGGGTCGCCGCTCCAGGCCTCCCCGGTTACAGGGTCCTTGGCGTGGAGGTGCACCATGCTGGCCCCCGCCTCGACGCTGGTGACAACCTCCTTCACTATCTCGTCCACAGTGTTGGGCACGTGGGGCGTGGTCTCCCTGCTCACGTACTCGCCGCCTGTGATCGCCGCCGTGATTATTAGCTTGTCCACGCAGTTCACTTCCTCAGGCCCAGTATCTTCCGCGCCTCGTCGGGTTTCGCCACCTCGATGTTGAGGGCTCCCGCGATGGTGGCCACACGCTTCACCAGGTCCGCGTTGGTCTTCAGCAGCTCGCCGCGGCTCAGAAATATGTTGTCCTCCATGCCGACGCGCACATGGCCGCCCAAAGTCATGGCTACTGCCCCTATGGGCAGCTCGGTGCGGCCTAGGGCGCATACGCTCCAGGTCCAGTCCCGGGGGAGCTCCTCCACGCAGTACTGGAGCATCTTTGGCGTCGCGCTGAACCCGGTGCGGCCTATCATCACGAACTGGATGTGGAGGGGCGTCTCGAAGACACCCTCCTCCGCCAGCATCTTCGCCGTGTTGATCATCCCCGTGTCGTAGACCTCCAGCTCAGGCTTCATGCCATGGTCCCTCATGTAGCCGGCCCACCGCTTGACGCGGGGAACATCGTTCATGAAGACGCCGCTATAGGGTGGAGTCCAGTGATTGATTGTGCCCATGTTCATGGACATCATCTCCTGGCCCAATCCACACCTCTCCTCGATCATCCTGTCCAGGGCCTCGTCCGTCGCCCTGCGTCCGCCGCCCGTCGTCACGTTGGTTATGATGTCGCAGCGGTCCTTGATCATCTTGACGTACTTCTTGAGCAGTGGGTTGGGGTCCGGCGCCGGCTTGCCTGTGCCAGGCTCCTTGGCGTGCAGGTGAACGATACTAGCGCCGGCCTCCCAGCACCTGACCGTCTCCTCGGTGATCTCCTCCGCCGTGGTGGGCACGTAGGGGGTCATCTCCCTGCTCACGGGCTCGCCACCCGTGACGGCGGCCGTTATGATGAGCTTCGCCATAAGTATCGGCTTATACTCTGTTTGTCGCCGGATAACTTTTCGCAGAGAGAGGCTAGATGGACAGGCCGCCGGGCAGGGTCTGCTGGACCTCGATGGTGTAGCCCTCCGGGTCCTTGAACATGAAGACCCTGATCCTGAGCCTCTCAGACTCCCTGGGCTGCTCCTCGATCTTTAAGCCGTTCCTCTTCAGCCTGCTGTACCAGGCGTCGGCGTCCTCAACGTTCAGGCACAGGATCACCGGCTTGATGTTGTTGGCCCTGTGGTACCCGTGGGCCCCGTCCACGAGCCCCACGTAGGCGCCGTCCCTGATCCTGTATATCTTGCTCCAGCCCTGGTCCACCTCTATCTTGAAGCCCATGATCTTCTCGTAGAACTCCATGGCTCTCGGCAGGTCCCTGTAGTAGAGCCACGTGATGACCCCGCGAACTTTCTCGCTCATGGCTAGACAGACGCAGTATCACAATAAATACCTGAGCGCCAGAGAGCCCAGATACTTTCTAGGCGAGGCCGTGGCTCAACCAGTGGCATTAAATCATCTTGCTGCCCTATCCATCCCATGAAGAAGGTTCTGCCCAGAGATAAGCTGAACCAAGCCGGGCCCCCGTCCCCCGTCGTCCTGGTCACATGCGTGGACAGAGACGGCAGCCCGAACATCATCACGCTTGGGATGTTCATGAACGTCAGCATCAGCCCGCCCATGGTCTGCATCGGCGTGGCCCCTGAGAGGTACAGCCACGACCTCATCAAGGATCAGGGCGAGTTCGCCGTCAACGTCCCCACCACCGACATCATAGACGAGATGCACCGGTGCGGGGTCACCAGCGGACGTGACACCGACAAGTTCGCCAGCACGGGCCTGACACCGATCCCGGCCCAGAGGATCAGGAGCCCACTGATCAAGGAGTGCTATGGTCACCTGGAGTGCAGGGTGGTCCAGGCTCACACCTGCGGCGACCACACCCTCTTCGTCGGGGAGGTGGTGGCGGCCAGCGTGGACGAGGAGGTGCTGGAGGATGGTCGTCTGGTCTTGACGAAAGCCAAGCCCGTGGTCCAGAAGAACTGGAGCTACCACACGGTAAAGCTACCCTAAGTCCCAGGTCTCACACCCGGCTCCAATTTATATACGCACATGTGAACCTGTATACGTTCTGAGATGCCTTTCTGCACAAACTGTGGGGCGAGCTACAACCCGGGCGACAAGTTCTGCAACGAGTGTGGGTCGCCCCTCCAGACCCTTACAGGTGACCAGCATACACAGCCAGCTCCTATGCCGGCCGAGGCTCAACAACCCGAGGCTCCGACTGTCCTAGACGGATTCATCCAGCCCGGGCTCCCCGTCAAGGTCTACTCCATCTTCTTCTTCGGGGACCGCCTCGTCGCGTGCAAGTCAGGAAGCGTGACGACCCACGCGGCGGGCACCATGTCGGCGGCGATGGGCGGTTCGGCTGCAGGCAGGATGCAGGGCTGGGCCATAGGCGCCCTGATGGACGTGGCCTCCTCTGGGAGGAGGCAGGGCAAGATACAGCAGCTGGCCGCGGACACGCCCGAGGGGATGGCTGCGGCCGACAAGGCTAACTTCATGCTCCTGTACGCCTCCATACAGCTGGTCGAGGTCAAGGGGCCCAACTGGGCAGGGGAGACCCACGTCAAGGTTAAGGCCGCGGGGAAGGAGCACAAGTTCAGGTTGGACAACCAGAGCAAGGAGTCCGTAGCCTACGTGGCTAAGGTGTTCAGCGAGAACCTTCCGGGTAAGGTCACCGCAGTGTAGAAAGAAACCTGAACCCCACCATTCTCCACGAAGCACTGTTCGACCAGAAAAAAGGGGGCTACTTCAAGCCCCAGAAGTCGGCGATGTTGGCCCTCTTAACCAGCTCGACGCCCAGCCGCCCATCCTTGGTGCTGAGCACAGGGTTCACTCCGGGCCCGTGGCCGCTGAAGTCGCTTGAACCGTGTATGACGACGCCCACAGTGACAGCCCCCTTGTAGTAACCGCGGCCATTGATGCAGAGTTGGTCCCTGAGGCATACTATGTCGCCTAGGCGCAGGGACTCTAGGCCGTACTTCTTCACGGCCTTGGGGTCCGTGGTCTGGATGTCGTAGTCCACAGGCTCCGTCATGGTGTCGAACCCTATGCCTGAGCCCATGAGGAAGCTGGGCACCTCCTTCACCACCGGCACCAGGAGCACTCCGCCCTCCTCCTTTATGCCCAGGGAGTCGAGGAGCCGTGGTGAGCACTTGTTCACCCTGACATCGGGGTAGTCAAGCAGCTTGAGGCCGACGCCCAGCGACTTTACCTGGACCTTGTCGCCTATGGAGAGCTTCTCTATGTCATCCCTCGGGAGCCAGACGAGGTCGTCGGCTCCGGCGTGGCGCCCCGTGAAGACGCCCTTGGATCCCTTCGCGTCGCCGTCAACCACGGCTGCCTCGTTGCCTATGCAGGCCAGGTGCGCCAGGGCGCAGTCGCTGGGGTTTTCCTTCTCCCTGCCCCTGATGGTCACCCCGGGCTCAACGTGGTCGCCGCTGGCCCACCCGAAGCAGGGGTCACCCACCTTCAGGTTGTACTTGATGCCTCCCATGCCTAACGCCATCTTGGGATGACCGTCCCACTGGGTCCTGTAACCGCCCGTGGACGGGGGCACAACCTCGCCCTGGACCGCTATCATGAGCAGCCTGTCCCTGTTATCTCTGAGCGTCTCAGCCACCCCCCAGCTTCAGGTACTCGGCGATGTTAGCCCTCCGCTTCACAACGGGGACGACCTCGCCCTCCCTGCACGTCAGTATCGTTGTAACGCCCAGGCCCTGCCCCATCCTGACGCTGGCACCGCAGCTGACTACGCCTATGGTGCATGCGCCCTCGTAGTAGCCTCTGCCCCACGCCGTCAGTATGTCCCTGAGGCACACTATATCCCCCAGCCTAAGGTCCTTGAGGAACTCCACCGCGTCCGGGCTCTGGGTCATCACGTCCCAGTTGCTGGACTCGGCCGGCGCGCCCCCCGATCCCTGGCCCACGTACTCGGGCGGGATCACCTTGGTGACGGAAACAGTCAGCTTGCCGCCCTTCTCGCCCAGATCCATGGCGTCGAGTAGCTGTGGGCTCAAACCCACCGCGCGGACGCCGCTGTGCTCGGGGAACTCCGAGCCCACCCCCACAGACCTCACCTGAACCTTGTCGCCGATGGCGACCCTCTCCAAGGTCTTCTCCTCGAAGTGGAGCACCAGGTGATGTGCGCCCCCGGGTAGGTAGCCTACCTTACCCACGACCACGCCAGCCTCGCCCTTGGCCTCGCCCTTCATGATCTTTACCTGGTTACCTATGCAGCTGAAGTTCCTGAAGCTGCCCTTCTGACCGTCGTTGCCTGTGCCGTCGGCGGAGACGCCGGGCTCCACCTTGTCGCCCCACGCCCAGCCGAAGCACGGGTCTCCCGGCTTCACGTTGTAGACGATGCCTCCCCTGCCCAGCCCCATGCTGGGGGTGCCGTCCCAGCCGGTCACGTACAGCGGCTCCACGGCCGAGTGGACCACCTCACCCACCACGGCTATCTCCAGGAGCCTATCCTTGTTGGTCTTGACCATAAGTATCCAGTAAAATGCGCCCACAGCTATTTGACGGTAACCCCGCCCCCCACTGTTTAAATAGCCGGCTTCAAACCTATCAGGGAAAGGGCTGATCGGTTTGTCACGTGGAAGAGAGTACGACGGAGCCATCACTATATTCTCGCCCGAGGGCCGCATATATCAGGTTGAGTACGCACTTGAGCTGGTTAAACGGGGAAGCCCCATCGCGGGCATCAGGGGTACGGAGGGCGTCGTCTTGGCCGCCATGGAGCCCCAGCAGAGCAAGCTGGCCGCGCCGGGCAACAGCAAGAAGATATACAAGATCGATGACCACGTGGGCGTCGCCGTGTC
>DASWLJ010000059.1:0-3957 GCA_036396185.1 Bathyarchaeia archaeon
TAGGGCGTCGGCGGGCCGCCCCTGGGCCGTGTCGGCCCCTATAGCCATGGCGTACCTCTGCATGCCGCTGCCCACCAGGCCGATGCAGGTCTGCATGGCCTCTGTGCCCGCCTTGCACGCGAACTCGTAGTCGGCCGTGGACACGCTGGGCGTGGCCCCTATGGCCTCGGCCACGATGGTGCCGCTTGGCTTCACGGCGTAGGGCTTGCTCTCGGTGCCCACGTAGACGGCTCCGATCTGGTAGGGGTCGATTCCTGCCCGCTTCACTGCCTGCTTGGCGCACTCCACGGAGATTGTGACCGTGTCCTCGTCCAGGGCCACCACGCTCTTCTCCTCCACGGGTGCCCCCGAGGTGCCCCACATCCTGTTGATCTCGGCCGCGTTCAAACGGTACATGGGCACGTAGGCGCCGTAGCCCACTATGCCGACCTGTCTCAGAGTCCTCAATGCTACCACTGCGAATATTAGTGAACATCATGCGGGCTGGATATTTAAAAACCTCGACATGGATCGTAGGGCGGTTCGACAGAAAACGTTAACCCAGGTACACGTCCCTGATGGCCTTCAGCGACTTGAACGTCGCCCTGAGGCTGTAGGGGGCCTCGAACCGGTGTGCGCACGCCGTCCAGTCGTCTCCTACAACTTCTATCTCCTCTAAGCCCATTGGTCCGGTGCCCTGCCTTGCGGCCTCGGCTATGTGGGGCACCTTGGAGGGGTCGTAGCCCATGAGTCGGCTGCACACCGAGTCCACGGCCACCACGTTCCTGCCAGCCGCCACTAGGTTCATGCAAACCGGGTTGCCCACGATGGGCCCGTTGCCCTCCATGCAGGTGAGGCCGTCCACGACGACGAGGTCACACCTAATGGTTTTAGCCAGGTACGGGAGGATGGCGTCCAGCTTCTTGTGGTATCTGCTCTTCTGGGCCTGCTGGATCACGCCGAACAGGTTCTTGACGCCCAGGGTGAGCAGGGTGTGGGCGCATGTTTTCATCTTTGGCAGGTTGACCAGGTACTCGGCGTCCAGCACAGCGCGGGGCATCCTCAGAGCGACGCCATCTACCTGATGCTCCTCGTAGTCTCCGTGGCTGAGGTTCATGAAGGGGACGCCCCAATCGTCCAGGAGGTCCATGAGGCCGGAGCCCTGGACCCTGCTCTCCGCTGTGCCCGCTATGTTGTCGGACTCGACGACGGTGACTTCGCAGCCCTGCTCCTTGACGATGTCGATGGCGGCCTTGATGACTCTGAAGTCGGTGAGCACCATGCCGTCGGGGTTCTTGGCGTTGCACACGTTAGGTTTTATAAGCACATGCTCGTCGCCTTCCAGCCCCGTGCCGCCCAGCAGCTCAACGCTTCTGCGCACCGCGGCCTCTATGTCCACACTGGACCTGACCACCGACACTCTTTCCATGTTCACCGGCTCCTCGGGGTTTCCTTGAGCAGCCCTGAGACCCTCTCCATTATCCCCAGCATGGCCGCCTCGTCCCCAACGGTTATCAGAGGCTCCTCTGTGCCCGCGATGAGTCCTGCGAAGTGCCTGTACTGGCTCTGGAAGCTGGGGTGCTTGAACCTGAACAGGTCCAGGTACCAGTCCAGGCCCCTCTCCTTGATGGTCTCCCTGCGGCCGCCCCTCTCCACAGTCACCGTGTAGGGGCCCACCATGAGGTCCGTCTTAAGGCTCCCCTCAGCGCCCTCCACCTCCACCCTGAGCCTGGGCACCAGTCTTGTCCAGCTGAGGCTGCACTCGATCTCTGCGCCCCCCTCGACATCAAGGGTGGCCTTGATGTTGTCGCAGACCTTGTACTGTCTGCACCACCAGGAAAGGTCGCGGACGTCACTGACGCGGCCCGCTAACGGCGTGGAGACGCTGAGCACGTGTGGGAACACGTCCTCAACGAGCCCGTTCTCTTGGTGTGTCCTGAAGTCGGTCTGGCTCCTGTATATCCTGAGGTTGTTCTCGAAGTAGACGCGCACCCTCTGGACCTGGCCCACGGCTCCGCCCTTCACCAGCTCAGCCATCCTCAGGACGCTGGGCGTGAAAGCGTAGTTGTGGGCCGGGAGAACATGGAGGCCGGTCCCCCGCTGCGCCTCACCTATCCTGTTGCAGCCCTCCACCGTCTGGGCCAGAGGCTTCTCGCAGAGCACATGCTTTCCGTGGCTCAGGGCGTCCAGCACCATGCCCTCGTGGAACTTGGGTGGGGTGTTGATGGCGACGGCGTCCACGTCTGGGTCCTCTAGGAGCCCCATGTAGTCTGTGTAAGCTTTAGCAGAGGCGCAGCTGCCCTGAACGTCCCTTATCCGCTCCTCACTCACATCGGAGACCGCGGTCACCGTCACGCCCTCCACCTCCTCGATGGCGTTAAGGTGGAACATGGTGGTGACCCGGCCGCAGCCGATGATGCCGAGACGGAGCATACTACCTTTGACCCCGCGTCCACGTATTTAGGTTCCGATGAACGGCTACTCCAGGAACCTGGCGAACAGCATCCCGGCGAGGCCGGTGGGCTGCTGCATGTTCTTGGGCTTGGGCGGGTTGGGGATGTTGCAGAAGTGCTTCCAGTAGAGGTACTTGCCTATGGTGACCTCCAGTTTGAAGGTCTTGTGGAGGAACACGTCCACTGTGCCCATCCACCGGCGTCCCAGGAAGCTGCCCGCGAAGCCCATGCCCAGCAGGTATATGCATATGGATAATACGATGTTGAAACCTAGCTGAAGAGAGGGATCCATATTAAATCACTAGCGATACAGGTAGGCTGCGAAATAAAAGCTTATCGCTAGCGTAACGGCTGGGTGAGGAGATCACCCAGCGCCTCCCTGTAACCGTACTGGACGCTCACCGCACCGCAGATCACAAGCTCGATCCAGTAAGTAGCGAGACGCGTCAGCAGGCTTATCGCCGCGGCCACGCTCAGGGGGACCCCCACGACGGTCAGGGCTCCCGTGAGCCCCGCGTCCACGATGCCTAGGCCGCTGGGGATCACAACGTTCAGCTGCTGGATGAACTCGATGACCCCGTAGATGAGTATGACCACCCAGATGCTGATGTGCACCCCGAGGCTGAGCGCCACCAGGTAGGTCGTGACGGCCCCGGAGCTCCAGTGGAGCCCAACCATGAGGACGCTCACCAGGTTCTCAAGGGGCCTGCGCCTCAGAGCCCCCACGGCCCAGTCCATCTCGTCCACGAGGGCGCTGAAGCCGCCCAGCCCCAGGTCTGGGCTGTAGACTCTGTCCAGCAGCCTGCTCCTCACCCAGCCCGGGCTACCGCTGTAGAGCCTGGTCAGGAGCCTCGGCGTGAGGAGCGCCCCGAAGATGAGGGTGTTCACTACGGCGTAGGCGACCACGAACCAGACGAGCACAGGCTGGACGGGTATCTGGCCGCCCCCCAGCACCGTGACTATGAAGGCGGCCACGAGTATCAGGGCGCTGAAGCCGACGTAGTAGTAGACCTTGCTGACCATAACCGAGCTGACGGCTTTCCCCACGTTGCTCCCGTCCTCGTCCTTCACCAGGTAAGCCCTTATGATCTCGAACCCGGAGGGGATGGGCAGTATGAAGACGACGAAGAGGCCCACGAATGTCACCTGAACCGTCCTCCAGAGGCTCACCCTCACGTCCATGGCTCTGAGCAGCATGTGCCACGACCCGGCCAGGAACGCGAGGCCGACCCAGTCCACGAGGACCGCCCACATGTACAGCAACGGGTTGAACCTGCCCGCCTCCGCAAGCACGCTGAACGGGTTCGTGTAAGCCAGGTATGCGACGAAGATCAGTACACCTACCGCCGTGAGAAGCCTGCCCCAGCGCCGTCTACTCAAACCGGGCTCCAAACTACGATGCCGGCGCCAACCATAAATAGGTACTGAGGCCGGGCACGGGCTTTATCTGAGTGAAGACCGCCTCATCTGTGGCGAGGACGGTTGAAGGGGGTCATCATACGGGAGCTGAACGCGGCTGACCTGG
>DASWLJ010000060.1:0-11379 GCA_036396185.1 Bathyarchaeia archaeon
CTGAGATATGTCGGGTGCTTCGAGGCACCATACATGGAGTTCAACGGGATGCCCCTCCCACACCTGACGGTCGCGGTCAGCTACTCGGACAGCGGCCTCGAGGATCTCGCCCCCAGCATCCTGAGAGGCGTTGAGGATAGAGGAGGGCTCGCCCAGGCGGTCTCGGAGGCGCTGTCATCAGGGGCCCTGACGCCTTGCGGGTCAGATGGTTCACCCGATGCCACCCTGCTGCTGACGGGGTTCATCAACCCTGGGCCCATACTGGATATACTGGATTTGCCTGCGCCCCCCGTGGAGCTCGAGGAGGCCCTCAACCTGGTCAAGGGGGGCTCCCTGGACGTGGCCGCGGGGGTCCACGTCTGGGAGAACGGCGTGACGCCGCTGGACGGCGGCTTCACCCTCGACCTCGCGGCCCTCCTCGGCGATGCCAGCGTAACACTGAGCCCCTCGTCCGACCTCAGCCTCATAACGCTGGTCACACCCCACAGCGGTGGGCCCGGGGACCTCACGCCCAACATCGTGGTCACCACCGACCAGCCTGAGGAGTCCTACGTCCTCAGCCTCTACGTCCAGCTGCTGCAGGGCCTAGGTGTCACCGAGGTGATCTCAGACACTACGCCGGGGCCCGCTTCTCTCAGGGCGTCCACCAGCCTACCTCTGCCTCCGCGGGTGGCCGTAGAGAAGACGCTGGACCTGAACAGCCTAGGCCCCGGGGAGACGCTGACGGTGACCGTGAAGGCCACCAACCAGGGATCACAGGCGGTTCAGAGCATCCGTCTGTCAGACCCGGCTCTGGCTAAAAGCTACGGCCGGACCGTAAACGTCTCCGGAGAGACTGAGCAGCTCTTCGCCTCGCTGAGCCCGGGCCAGTCCGTATCGATCAGTTACACCGCCACGGCCAGGAACCCGGGCACATACACGCTGAGGCCGGCCGTAGCCACCTTCGCCTATGGAGGAGAAACCTATGTGGCCGTCTCAGAGAGGCAAACGCTTGGGCCTGGCGCACCCGGGATACTGGACACCTTGGGGGCTCTCAGGCGGGGTTCTGCGACGCTTCTGGACCTGGTCACGGGCGGCAAGGGCAGGACCGCCACAGACGCGTTGCTGGCGGCAGCCGGCCTCCTGGTGGCCCTGAACCTGGCTCTGAGCGTCCGCAGGCTCAGGCCACGGGCTCGTTCTCCAGAACCAGGGGGGCCTCCGGCTCAGGGGCAGGCGTAGAGGCCCGCAGCGCCATCAGTGCTCTAACGCTCTCCCTCAGGGCTATGGAGCCCAGTATGAATATTGAGACGGCCTCACCGTAGTAGATGGCCCATGAGCCGGGTATGCTTGAGGCCAGGGCCTTTGAGACGTACTCCGATGCGACCACTACGGCGAGGAAGCCGAGTAACACTTTAAGCAGGTTGTAGAGGACCCTGATCTTGTGGTCTGGGCGAAGCAGCTGCCAGCGCTGAATCAAGTCTCTCAAACGAATTGAATCTGGGCCTAGAGATAGACCCTGTGTAACGTTCATACGTTAATAATGGTTAGTGAGGAAAAACGGGTGGAGCGGCTCACATGATGACTCTGCCGTCGACGATCTTGGCGCCGTCCGGGTAAGCCAGTATGGGGTTCATGTCCAGCTCCTTGACCTCGGGGCACTCCTCCAGCATCCTGCTCGTCTTCACGAGGATGTCGGCCAGGGTCTTCCTGTCGCTGGGGGGCATGCCTCTGACTCCGTCCAGTATCTTCTTGGCCTTGATCTCGTCCATCATCTCCATGGCGTCCGCCTCGTCGATGGGGACCACCCTGAAGCTGACGTCCTTGAGTATCTCCACGAAGATGCCTCCCAGGCCGAACATGATGGTTGGCCCGAAGGTGGGGTCCGTGGTGCTGCCCACGATGATCTCTGTGCCCTTGGGCGCCATCTCCTGGACCAGGACGCCTGTGATCTCGGCGTCCGCCTTGTAGTTCTTGGCGTTGGCTATGATCTTCTTGTATCCGTCCCTGATGCCCTGCTCGTCCTTGACGCCCACTATGACGCCGCCGGCGTCGCTCTTGTGGAGTATCTGGGGCGAGACGATCTTGAGGACTATGGGGAACCCGATCTTATTGGCGGCCTTAACCGCATCGTCCTCGGTCTTCGCCACCTGAATCTTGGTCACGGGCATGCCGTAGAGGCCGAAAAGCTTCTTCGCCTCATGCTCGTAGAGGAAGTTCCTTTTCTCCTTCTTAGCTGCCTCGAAGACGGCTGTGACTGCCTTGTCTCTCATCAAGCATACCTCTGATGGTCTTTCATGTATGAGCCGTCTCCAGTGATTTAAAAATACTGTCTAGGCGCCTGCAAAACGCTATAACTCCACGTGTGAACGGTTTGTATCCTAGGTGCGCCCGTTGCTTAACTCCGCACAGGTACTGCTGATCAACGCCGCCATATTCTTCGGCCATTACGTGATCGTCTCCCTCGCCCTCAACTTCCAGTTCGGCAACGCGGGCATACCCAACATGAGCAGCAACGTGAGCGTAGCCATGGGCGCCTACACCGTGAGCGCAGTCGTCATCAGGATATGCATGTGGATAGTGGAGCAAACGGGGCAGACGTTCAAGCCTAACTGGGTGTACGATACCCCGTCCAACATGAGGCTGATAACAGAGTTCTTCAAGGCGAAGCCCGTATTCAGCCTGAGCATCTTTATGCTGAGCCTGGCCCTGGCCTTCACGATGGGCTCCGCCGCGGGCTGGCTCATAGGGGCCATCAGCGGCAGGCTGAGGGCTACGCGCCTCATGATACTACTCCTCATAATCAGCGAGGCCGTGAGCAACATAGCGGCGAACAATGAGGGGATAGCCGGCGGCACCCTGGGCGCCTTCGTCCCCAACTTCTTCGCCTGGTACGAGGGGGAGCAGATGGTCATACTGGCCCTAGTCATCCTGTCCGTGGGGCTGGCCTGCTTCTTCATTATGAGGTCCATGATGAACAGCCCCTTCGGGAGGCTGATGAAGGCCGTCAGGGAGAACGAGATGACTCTGGAGAGCACAGGCAAGAACGTGGCGGAGGTGAGGCGACAGGTCATGATGTTCGGCAGCGGCATAATGGCCCTGAGCGGGGTCCTCCTCAGCTTCTACTACAGCTACGTCCAGAACACGATGTACGATAGGGTCACATACACGTTCTGGCCATGGCTCATGATCACCGTAGGCGGCCTAGGTAACAACGCGGGGGCCTACCTGGGTACACTCCTCTGCGTCTCCTTGCTCAAGGGGCTCAACGTTTCGAAGCAGAGCCTGGGCATCATGCTCATAGGGACCATGTGGATCAAGGTGATAGGGTACCTCGAGAACATTATCCTGGGAGGCGTCCTCCTGCTCTTCCTGATCTTTAAACCGGGGGGGCTGGTACCCGAGAAGGTCCTCATGATCAGGGGGATAAACTACAATAGGATTCTTAGGGGAGAAAAGGAGCCTAAGAAGCTGTAGGCTTCCCCAGGCGCTCCTTGATCCAGACGGCCACCTTTATCAGCAGAGGGTTAGGCGTCGCAACCACGGGGATGTCCCTCGGCCCAATCTTGAGGTTAGGCCTGTACTCCGGCATCGGCGCGTATATGACGCTAGCCCAGTAGATGCGTCCCTGCTTCCTCTCGTTCAGGAGCTCCTTGCTGTTGAAAGGCAGCGGCATGTGGTGGAAGGCGACGCCCTCGGCCCAGTTGAGGACCAGGGGGTGCCCCGCCTCCTGTATGAGAGCCCCCGTCTCGGCCAGCTTATCCAGGGTGTACTCCACCATCTCCAGTATCACCAGCTCCTCCACCGGCTTGTAGAGTATCTTCATATCACCAAAATGGGTGGCGGGCGGCTAATGAACTTCACTGTGGCTGAGGAAGTCCGCCACGGTGCCCATGTGGACCAGAGCCGTGGTCAGCAGGTCGTCCACGGATATGTGCTCGTCCACGCCGCCCATGCCGTACACCCTGGGACCGTATGAGACCGCGGGCACACCCCTCAGCCTCCAGAACCTGCAGTCGGTGCCTCCGGAGGTGAAGCTCAGGTGCGGCGCCTTCCCCGTGGCCGCTTCGGAGCTGGCTTCAAGCAGCTTCACGATGGGCTCGTCGGGGCTCGTGTACGTTGGCCCCGTTATGACGCTGGGGTGGCGGCCCCACATGACCTCGATGGACGGGTCGGCCCTGCGCACCTTCTCCTCGACGAGCCCCTTCACTTCCTCGGGCGTGAAGCCCAGGGGCAGCCGTATATCCACCTCGGCCTCGCACAGGGCGGGCACGATGTTCTCCTTCGTCCCCCCACGCACGACGCCGACGTTCACGGTGAGGTGCCTCAGGACATCGGCCATGGACATGGACTCGTGTCCGTACTGGTCCCTGTAGCCCTTCATAACCTCCTCAATGAGGGCGGAGGTCTCCGCGTCTAGGCTCGCTGGGAGCCCCTGAAGCTCAGCCACACCGGGCAACGCCTTAACCATCTTCATTATGGCGTTCTCCCCAACGTAGCCCGCGAAGCTGCCGTGAGCCGCCTTACCAATGGCTCTGATGAGTAGGGGTACCCTGCCCTTCTCGCCGATCCTGGCCGTCAGCCCGGAGGGCTCGCCGCTGAGGACCGCGCCCCCTAGGAGCCCCTCGACGTTGTCCAGCAACCATAATGCGCCCCACCTTCCCCCGGTCTCCTCGTCCGAGGTGCCTGTGAACGTGACGCGGCCATCAAACTCCTCGCCGCAGATGAGGGCATAGCAGAACATGAGGGATGCCAGGCCGCCCTTCATGTCCCCGCTGCCCCTGCCGTGGATGACGCCGCCCTCTACGGCCCCCGAGTGAGGCAGCCGCGTCCAAGGCTCACCGACGTCCCCCGGGAACTGGTCCAAGTGGCCATTGAGGACGAGGTGGGGCGAGTCTTCACCCGCCGCCGACACGAGGCTCACCACACCCTTCTGGGGCTCGTAGGCCCGCACGTCGGCTCCCCTGTCCATCAGGTACTCGCGTATGTATGACGCCAGCTGCGACGTGTCCCCCGGAGGGTTGTCGCTGGGGACCTTGATCAGGTCCGAGCAGAGCCTGACGAGTTCGTCTCCCCCCTCCTTCACCATGCGCAGCAGCCTAGCCTTGTCGAGTCTCATGGATGGTTAATGTGTGGTTGAAGAATATAATTAAAGGGCTTGAAGCTACTTCTTATGCAGCTTTTTAGCCAGCTTCCCCAGGCGCTCACCCATCTTGCGGCACACCTCCACGGCCTTGTCGTCGGGCGCCCCTACGCTCGCCGCCCCGTAGTGGTTTGTGCTCGATGTCCCCTGGACCACCATACCATGAACCATCAGCGACTCGAGGAGGCTTATGATGGTGGTCTCGGCCCCCGTGTGGGAGCCCCCGGCGCTTGCGAAGGCCCCGCCCACCATGCCGTCCAGTTTACCGTGGTGCTTCACGCTGGCGTCTATGAACGCCTTGATCTTCCCCGTGGGGAGCCCGTAATAGACGGGGGAGCCGAGTATGAGGCCATCGTAAGCGGGTATCTCGTCCACGGTGGCGTCGTCCACCTTCTTCAGCACGGCCTCCACACCGCTGGACTTCACCCCCTCGGCGACTGCGACGGCCATCTTCTCCGTGTTCCCCGTCCTAGAGTCGTAGACTATCAGCATCTTCATGTCATTCACCTAGAGCAGCTTGGCCTCCGCCTCGTCAACCTCGTAGACCCCCTTGACCTCGCCGAAGTACAGGACGTGCAGGTCCTTGGTCGGGTAGACCTCGCCCTCGATGGGAGCCTTCAGTTCACCGGGCTTCATGGAGACTCTGTATATGATCTCGCACTCCACGTGCACGGGGCACTCCTCGATGTGAGGCGCCTTGACCTTGAGGCCCTTGGCCGCCGTCATGCCGAGCTCCTTGAACTTGTCCACGTCCCTGCCCGACTTGGTTCCGCAGAACTCAAGCCACTTCTCCATGCCCTTCGCGGGGAGGCAGACCGTGAAGCTGTCCGACTCCTCCAGGAGCTTGTGGGTGTGCCGGGAGAACCTCACGGCCACGACGAAGACGGGGCGCCTCCACACGGTGCCCAGGAACCCCCAGCCTATGGTCATGGCGTTGGGTTCACCCTTCTTTCCCTGGGCGACGAGAAGCAGCCCCCCGCCCCTCATTATCCTGTTGGTCTCAACGACGTACTTGAACTCGTCAACCTGTCTCCTCAAATAGAGCACCACAAATGAGGGCGCCCACCGTTCTTTAAACTGTTACCCATGACGCTTGGATGCACCGCGTGGAAGACGGTGACAGCACAGTAATCATCGATGACCCTAGGATACACCCCGGTGAAAGAGTGAGCCAGGGACTCAAGCTGAGCCTAGCCCAGCGCATACAACTTAAGGTGACCGGGGCGGCACCGACCGGGAGGCGGAGCCGGCCCGGCTGGAAGGGCGAACTCCAATTCTACGCCTTCAGGTGCCCGGTTCACGGCCTGGTGGAGAACTATCCTCAGGGGTACGGAGAGGTGCTTGTGTGCCCCGAGTGTAAGGCAGCCTCATGAAAAAGTAGATTATTCATCTAGATTTTAATGTAAAAAGAGTCATATACTGCCATAAGTGATAGGCATCTCAGAAAGCGGCTCACGTGAGACTATGTCCTTCACAGAAAAGATAGATGTCCTTGATCTGCTGATAAACATACTTAGGGAGCACGAGGAGAAGCTGGACGAGCTGGTTGCGCGCCTCGAGGTGGTGAGCCAGACCATCCAGAAGGACCCCGAACTGAAGCGCAGCATCATGGAGTACGAGCTCGGCAAGGAGGCCTCCGAGGAGGAGACCGGCGTCTCCAACATACTGGTGGTGGACGACGACAAGAGCCTCGCCAACACCTTTAAGCTGGTTCTTCAGAGCGTTGGCTTCAACGTGGACACCGCGATCACTGGGCTCCAGGCACTCTATAAGATCAACAGGAAGAAGTACGACCTCGTCATCCTCGACATCAATCTGCCCGACATGCTCGGGGACGAGGTGGCCGAGAAGATACGGGAGACCAGCTCCGAGATGAACATAATAATGATCACGGGGTACAGCAGCTTCAAGGACGACCTGAAGGAGGAGGAGCTGGGCATCAAGGAGGTACTCATGAAGCCCATACCCCCAGAGGACCTGGTCAAGATAACCAAGAAGACGCTGCTGGCCAAGGACCAGTCTTAACCCTTTCTATATAATGTAGCCGATGTCAACCCGCTCAAAGTCTCTGACCAGCTCCAGGTTGAGCTCCGGCTCCATCTCCTCGAAGTCCTCCTCGGTGAGGTCAGACCACGGCCCCGTCAGCGCCGCCTCCACGGCTGGGTGGCTCTTACCGAAGTTCTCCTGACAGACCTTGTAGGTCAGCCTCCTCACCTGCCGCTCGTCGCTGAAGCCCAGCGTGTGGAGGTACTCGTGCACGAGTATGGTGAAGACCTGGGACTTCTCCTTGAGGCTCTTCGTAGATCCGAGCAGCCGCCTGTTGATCACTATGTCGTTGGTCCCCATGGGGTGGAAGGCGCCCACCCTTATGGGTAGGTTGCCTAGGTACAGCATGAGGCCGACTCGGTGCAGCTCCAGGCTCCGCTTAACGGCCTTCTTCACGAGCGTGAATATGTCGCCGTAGCACCGGGCCTGCTCGAGCTCAACGGGCGGATTCAGAGGGGTGCTCCTCCTACACTGCTTCAACTGACTTGACTGCTGGAACCTTCTTCTTGAGGTAGTTCTCGACGCCCCACTTGAGGGTCATCTGGCTCATGGGGCAGCCGGCGCAGTGGCCCGTGAGCCGGACCTTGACGACTCCGTCCTTGCTCACGTCTACAAGCTCGACGTCTCCGCCATCCACCTGCAGGTGGGGTCTTACCTCTTCGAGGGCTTGGCGTACTTCATCCTTCAAAAGCATTCACTCTCAGTAGGGAGATTTGATGGTATTTAAACATATACCGCAAACAAGATTACGCATTAAGGTCGCCAACAATCAATAGAAAAGGCTTGAAAAAAAATTGAAAGCCTAGGATAGTCCACTTAATGTTCCTCTATCACCGGACCAGACTGCATGACACCTATGAAATTGTATTTAATCAAGTGCCCATTAGATGGATACAACGCCTAATGGTGGAGTCGACGTGATGGATCATTCCGCTGAAGCGAGTAGACTAACGGAGCAAGTCAAGAGTAACGCCATCAGGTACGGCTTCGAAATGGTGGGCATAGTCAGGGCTGAGGCCCTCGACGCCGTCCCCAGCCACTACATCGCCCACAGGGACTACAGGGTTTGGTCCAAGAAGACGAGGGATTATATGGAGGACGCAAGGAGCGTGATTATCTTGGGCGTCAGGGTGTGGGACAACCTGTTCGACGTGGTGGTTAAGGTGCGGGATCACCACGAGTACCCTGACGAGTGGAGGGGCCGCCTATACGCCAGGAGGATGATGAGGTTCCTCAACCGGGCCGGCTACAGGACCGTGCTGGAGCCCGACCTCCTCTCCAAGAAGAGGATGGCCCAACTGGGTGGAATAGGCTGCTTCGGGAAGAACACCCTCATCGTCCACCCCACGTATGGCCCATGGATAAGGCTTAGAAGCATATTGACGGACGCTGAACTTGTCCCGGATGCCCCCTTCGAGACGGACCTGTGCCGCGACTGCGAAGAGTGCGTCAAGGCCTGCCCAGTGGGGGCCCTGACGCCCTACAAGGTTGACCCAGATAAATGCCTCCTAGGAATGACTTGGGAGCAGAGAATGTCGGACGAGTACAGGGCCATCTACATGGAGCACTGCCCCTCGTTGACGGAGAACACGTGGCTCATGTGCAGCACGTGCCAGAGGGTGTGCCCGGTGGGTCATGAAGAGAGAAGCCAGCGGTTCGATAGAGCCCCGGAGACGCAGAACACCTGAAGCCAACTGAATGGCTCTCTAGTCGGTGGATGCGAGCGCCTGCTTCTCAAGGGCGGGATGCTCAGGGCACTCAACAACGCCTCTGAACGGCTCAAATAATCCAAGCTCAGGCCTCCTCACGCACTCTATTATCATGCAGCTATCCCCTGACCCCTCACGGGTCAGGCTACATGAGCGAAGCTGGACGGCTCCGCGCTTGACTGAGAAGGGGCACCCGAGGCACCCGGTGGGCTTCAAAGGTTGAGCCCTCCTACAGAGTTGAATAAGCTCAGGGAGTCCTCGATGTCCACGGCGTCGGGCACGTCAGCCTCGTTACATCCCCTGATGTACAGGAACGCGTTGTCGTCTGTGTGGGCCCCGCTTATCACGTCTTTCTGGAAGAGCCTGCTATCGCATAGACCTGTCCTAAGGCTGAAGCCGCGGCTGGGGATGACCACCAAGTCGGGCCCCTCCCGCGCATGTGGGCCCCTGTAGAGGGCTTCCCGGGTGTAAATGCTCCTTATGACCCTTCTCCCCCTGTAGGTGATCGCCTCCAAGAACTCGGCTATCTCGGCTGTGAGCCGCTCCCTGTCTGCCTCGGACACACTGCCTCCCGGGAAACGGTTTGACGCGTTCAGGTAGATCTTGTTTGTCTCGGCCGCGAACGCCCTTGACTCGGGCCTCACAGATGTGTAGCTGTCGGAGGGCTCCGCTGTGACTAGGTACCCTGACTCCTTGAGGAGGTGGTTCAGGTTCAGTGAGGTCCCGCTCGGGCCCATGCCGTGGTCGCTGAGCATCATGAGCGGGGTGTCCTGCCCGATGAGCTTGTTCAGCCGCCCCAGTGCGTCATCGACCTTACTGAAGTAGTCTTGGAAGCTCTGGTGGTGGGCGTCTCCTTTATCGAGGTACGCGTCCCAGAGGTAGTGGCCTATCCTGTCGGTGCCCGTTAATACGAGGAAGAAGACGTCCCACGGGGACCTCAACAGCATCTCCGCGGCCTCAAGCCTATGCCCTAGAGCCGCGTCCAGCTCACAGATGAAGCGCCCGTAGTCGTCGCGAGTCTCAGGGGCCTCCACGTCTATCATGTAGCCTAGCTTTCTCAGAGTCTCCTGGAGCCCAGCGGGGTGTACGGCTTTCTCGAAGCAAGGGGACACAAACCCGGATATGTGGACGCCGTTGATTGGTTGGGCGGGATATGAGGCAGGCAGATTCAGTATCAGGTGTCTCCTTGCCGGGTTTCTCATCCAGAATGGCGGGGCTCTGAGCCTGGACATGTGGTGGTAGCACACATTATAGGTTCCCGGGACGAAGTCGGTGAACCCGTAGACCCCATGCTGGCCCGGGTTCACGCCAGTCACCATGCTCATCCACGAGACGGCCGAGTTGGGAGGCTGGCTGGAGCGCATCCTGTGAAGCCCGCCTTCTCCAAGCATCTCTTTGAGGTTAGGCATCACGCCTCGGGCGGTCAGGTCCTGCAGCAGCTCTATTGGTACGCCGTCCAACCCTATTATGGCCGCCTTCTTCTGCACCTTCCAAACCACCCTACATTAAGATAATATTACTACTATGCAGTAGTAAATAAATTTAGTGGATGGGATCGGGCTCCACACACATTTACAGCCTCTGGACGGTTTTTTATCCTCACGCGTTCACCCTTACACGGTGTTAGCTTGAAGGAGATGAGCCTCGTAGCCACGGGGGACAGCCTCATCACCATGAGGCAGAGCGTCCACCGTGAGCCTGAGTTCATGAAGCTGGTTGAGTTGATCCGCGGCGCGGACGTGGGTTTCACTAACCTGGAGATGCTGCTCCACGACTACGGCGAGGACTGCTACCCGGCGTCCGAGAGCGGTGGGACTTACATGAGGGCCCCGCCCCACATGCTGGATGAGCTGCTCTGGATGGGGTTCGACTTGTTCAGCGTGGCCAACAACCACAGCCTGGACTACATGTATGGGGGCCTGTTCAGCACGATCAGCCACCTGAAGGCGGCGGGGGTCCCCTATGCGGGGATGGGCCGCGACCTGGCTGAGGCGCGGAGGCCCGCGTACCTAGAAACAGGAAAGGGTAGGGTGGCCATGATCTCGGCGTGCAGCAGCTTCGCCAGCTTCGGGCGCGCAGGTGACAGCAGGAGGGACATGAGGGGGCGGCCGGGCCTGAACCCCCTGCGGTTCGACAAGTGGTTCACTGCTAAGCCGGAGACCATCGAGAAGCTGAGGCTGGCTGAGAAGGAGCTGGGGCTCCCGGAGGTGTACCAGGAGGAGGGGAGCTACATGTTCCTGTCGAACAAGTTCGTTCCAGGCGACTCCGCGGGGCTTCACACTAAGGCCAATAAGGTGGACATGGAGGGGAACCTAGAGAGCGTCAGGGACGCGGCCCGGCAGGCCGACTGGGTACTGTTTAGCCACCACTCCCACGAGGGGTGGCCCGGGGACGACGAGAGGCCGGCGGGCTTCATGGAGGAGTTCGCCAGGGCGGTCATCGACGCCGGCTGCCACTGCTTCATAGGCCACGGTCACCACGCGATGAGGGGCATAGAGATCAGGG
>DASWLJ010000061.1:0-2798 GCA_036396185.1 Bathyarchaeia archaeon
TGACGGCAACGGGTTCTACGCGTTCACCGGCCTAGATGAGGACAACTACAGCGTGTTCTACGACGACGCCGACCCAGAGCTGTACGGTCTGACCCCCAACAGCGACGATGATCCATACGAGCCGCCGGATGCTCCTCTGACTTCCTCAGCCAACTTCACTCTTGGCCCCGACTGCACCCACATACACAGCTTCACAGTGTCCCTGCCCGTGGACCTGAACATAACGAAGACGGGCCCGGCCACGGCCCAGATAGGTGAGACCATCTTCTATGGCGTCACCGTCGGCAACACGGGGCTCACGGACGCCGCCAACGTCACCGTGGCGGACAGCGTGTGCGGCGCCCCCACCTACACGGGCGGAGACGCCGACGCTGACGGCGAGGTGGACCCAGGCGAGCTGTGGACCTACGCGTGCAACTACACGGTCAAGGAGTCCGACACCAGCCCCCTGGTGAACGTCGTGAACGTGTCCACAACGGACCCTGAGACCGATTACACCAACAACAACGACACCTGGAGCGTAACGCTCATCCGGACCAACATGACCGTGGTCAAGAGCATACTGGACCCCGCCTCCGGCGAGGCCTACATTGGGGACACCGTCATATTCCAGGTGAACGTCACAAACAGGGGCAACCAGCCCCTCGAGTACGTGCCCCTCAACGACACGTACGACCCATCCAAGCTCGACTACGCTTCAGCCCAGCCTCCCCATGACTTCGTGAACGAGGCCACAGGCGTCATACTGTGGCTCGACGTCACCGGTGGGGCTGGGCTGGCCCCAGGCTCATGGGTGGCCGTGAACGTGACGTTCCAGGCCGTGGGGGGGACGGCCCCCGGGGTGACCGTGAACCAGGCCAGGGTGATAGACGCCAAGGTGCTGGGCCAGGACATCTACCTGAGCGGCGACGACACCGAGCAGGTCAGGGTGCTCGCGCCGGGCATGCTGGTGGAGAAGACCGTGGAGGACCCGCCGGGGGGCGTCGCAGACATCGGGGACACAGTAACCTTCGAGGTCAAGGTGACCAACACAGGCGACGTACCCATACTGGTGCTGCCCCTGAAGGACACATACGACCCCGTCAAGCTGGACTACCTGGAGGCCACGCCCTCACCGGACAGCGTGAACGAGGCCACGGGAACTCTGAACTGGACCGACCTGACGGGCCCGGGCAGCCTGGCCCCATTGGACTCGGTCACAGTGCAGGTCAAGTTCCAGACCCTGGAGGTCACGACGGGCACAGGCACCACCGACCTGGCCGAGGTCATAGACGCGTACCTGGGCGACGACACCTACCTGAACGGAAGCGACACCGCGAAGGTCATCATACTGGCGCCCGTGGGCGGCGAGGTCATAAGGAACCCCGTCTCAGCGGCGGCCCCCATACTGGGCCTCCTGCTGTCGGCGTTGACTCTGGCCGCGTACGCGTCCATAGAGATGGTTAGGAAATAGGGGGAGTCACACACCCCCATTTTTTTAGAGGACCTCGCTGTGGAAGGCCGTCACCACGGTGTCCGCGTTGATGAGCACCCTTGTGAGGTTGTCCTCGCCGACCCCCGCCTTCCTCGTGCTCCCCGACCCCCCTCTGCCGACGTACCACTCCCTGAACTCCCATCCCGGGTTCACGGAGACGCAGCTGAACAGGACGCGCCTGTCCTTCTCCACGAAGTAGACGCCTGGTGGCGGATACACGGATATACCCTCGACGCCACTTGGCTGGCACATTACCGTCAGCTTCACCTTACCCTCGGGGGCCGTGAGCCACGGAGTCGGGCCCGGCTCGACGCCTGGAACCAGCTCGACGCCGGCGGGGAGCTCGACTGCTGGACTCGGCTCCTCCGGCTCCTCGATGCCGCCGTCAGGCTCCTCGCCGCTCGCCTGCCCCTCGTCGCCCTGAGGCTCCTCGGGCGCCTGCTCCTCCGGTGCGCCGCTGGACTGCTCCTCAAGGAGGTTGACGTAGACCAGGTCAACGACCAGGCCCGTCAACGAGTCCAAGTCGACGGCCGCGAGGACCGAGGCGCCCTCGCCCAGGCTCCCAGCCCTGTAGAGCTCGGCGGCCCTGCTTGAGGCTCTGCACCAGAAGGTGGCCGGCGTGTTGTCCACGTTCGCCTCCACCTTGAATGGGAGATACTCCCCCGGCCTCACCTCGAGCACCAATCCCTCGTAGAGGTTGAGCGCGGTGCACTGGTCCTGGAAGGCTTCTACGCTTCCGGGTCTCTCCGGCCCCACAAGGCTGAGGTTCAATGCAACAGACGCGGCTAGTAGAGTCATCAACGCCATGGACCATTTCACGTTTTTTCTCTCGCTCATAATGGTCCATGGTAGGTCAATAACCTGGAATAAAAGAAACGTGGGTGAAAGGATACAGATTCAGGCTCCTTTCATGAAATGGGCTCTAAAATAGCTTTATTTGATATTACATTTTAGCTTTTTTAGCTATAATTCATGATTTTAAGGGATATTTATGATTTAATAGCTACCATTCAGCGGCTCTGAGCCATCGTTACATGAGCCGTTCAAGGAACGGCGCCTCGAACCCGTATTTTGCTTTAACTGGATAAATGCGGGGAACCGGCGTTTAATGAAAAACAGCCAGTTATAATAACATTTACATTAAGCGTGGTGCACGAAGCGGGAAAACCGCGTACACTCGGCGATCCAGATGATGACACTGGTGCGGGGGCTGCTCAACGTATACACCTGGGCGTCCTCTCCGCAGAGTGACACTGCTTAAATTCGTTGAACCGCTGGGTGATCCATGATGAAGCTGGTTAATGCCGACGAGCGGGGCCTCAGG
>DASWLJ010000062.1:0-6841 GCA_036396185.1 Bathyarchaeia archaeon
CTTCAGACTCATCCAGAGGGAGGGCGGCGTGGAGTGGCGCGAGATGTACCAGGTCTTCAACATGGGCGTCGGCTACGAGTTCATAGTTGAGCCGGACGTCGTCGACGAGGTCGTCTCGGCAGCCGAAGCCTTCGGCCTGGGGGTCCACGTAGTCGGCAGGTGCGAGCCGTCTAGAAGCGGAAACACTCTACGGGTGTCGTCGCCCCACGGCGATTTTCTGTACTCCTAGCTATGCTTGGCCGCCGAGGGCTTCGCTGTTAGCGTGTTTCCGCAGTAGATGCAGTAGAGTGTCTGAGGCACACTGGACTTACAGTGGGGGCACGTGACGACGCCGGGGAGGGGCTCCTTCTCTTCCTCATCGTACTCGACTGCTGGTGAGCCGTTCAGGATGTCGGGCTCCTCCTTGGCTACGCTCTGGGGGGAGAGCTCGTAGCGTAGGTCGAAGAACTTGCTCTCGGTCTCTCTCCTGAGGTCGGCCTCAACTGGGGCAGGCTCATGCCGCTCACTTACCGGTGGGATCGATGGCTCGTGGGCGGGAACGATGATCATCGGCTTGACCGTCGGCTCGGTTATGGGCTCCGCGGGCTCGATGATGGGCTTCGTTTCCTCTGAGTCCACAATATCCAGTTCCGATATGAGAACCGGAAACTGCTCCAAAGCAGGCTCCGCCTCGTGAGTTGGTTCACCTTGAAGGGCTATGGATGTGGGCAAAGGCTCGGGCTCACGGATGGTTTCTACGATGACTTTAGCCGGTTCACGCTTCACTTCTGTACGTGGCTCTGTCACAGGCTGAGCGGGGCCCTCGTTCTGTGGGGGTTTTACCCTGTTCCTCGAATTTATTTTGACTACGAGCGCCAGAACCATCATGGCTATCAGTGCCACGGACATGAGTACGAACAGAATCTCATTGACCCACATGCCACTAATGATACTGCTTATTAGAATATATTCTTAAAGTATATGTAGGGTACCAAATGACACCGTTTTTATCTATATGTGGTTGAATCGGCAATGGTTACATCTGTCTTGATGACAATTTCGTTTAACCTCTGACATATTCTTTACACGTTATTGTTAAGATGATTTGTTTCAACTACGCAAAATTATGCCCCCTGCGTTGGACCTTTTTTTTTCCTATTTTACGTTCATACCATCTAGTCTCTCTACCTGCTCAGTCATCGTTTCCCGGTTTCCGTAGGGTGGCCTCAGTGTAACTCTGATTCATCACCGTTCAAACTAATGCCTTCACATCATCGGCCAAGATGAACAGAGCCGCGGTGCAGAATAAGTGTGTCGAAAAAGGGGGCCGGCTACTCTATCTTGAGCTGGGTGCCCCGGGGCTCCCTCCGCTTCCTCTTCCCGAACACCACTTCGAGCACGCCGTTCTTGTAGCTGCTCTTGGCCGTGGACTCGTCCACATCTGTGGGGAACTCCATCTCCTTGTAGTACTTCGTCAAGGGGTTGTCCACGCTTATGGTGAGGCTCTTTGACGTGGCGGTGAGCTTGATGTCCTGCTTGTCGACGCCGGGTAGCTCCGCCAGTATCTTCACCGTGTCGGCGTTGTCTATGACATCCACCAGGGGCTCCCTCCGGTCCTGGAGGCTCAGAGGCGACTCACCTTCGCCGGCCAGCCCAGGCTTCATGTTGCCGAACTCCCTTATGATGGGCTTACCGTCGGGCCCTATCTTGACGCTGTAGCCGTAGACGAAGGGACCGTACTCCCTCCTGATGGAGCCGTCCGGCTGCCGGACCTCCCTGTAGGCGTCGCTTGGGAGGCTGCCCTCCATGTCCTTGAAGGTGTCGGCCATCTCCCTCTCCATCTCCTCCATCATGCGCTCGATGTCGCCGAAGATGGATGAACGTTTGCCGAACCGCTTAAACCACTCGTCCCAGAAGCTCAAACGTTTCCACCATGTTCCCAGAGTAGCGGACCCTTTTTAACACTACCCCATGTCTTAAGAGTCCCCGCCGGGGAATCATACCTGTCTTGACGATCCTCGTGAGCTACAGCGAGATCGCTTTGAAGAGCAGGCAGGTCCGCAGCAGGCTTGAGAGGCAGCTCTCCGACCAGATAGGGTTCACGCTGCGGAGGGCCGGGTACAGCGGCTTCACTGTCCACAGGAGGTTCGGGCGCATCATCGTCGAGGGCGCGCCCGGGGAGGCCGCGAGCACCGTGGCCAGGGTCTTCGGGGTGGTCAGCGCCATGCCCTCCACGAGGGTGGAGCCGGATCTGGACTCGGTGGCGCGGGGCGTGGCGGACGAGGCGGCGAGGACGGTTAAGCCGGGTGAGGGCTTCGCGGTCAGGGCGAGGGTGGTGGGCACCCACGGCTACGGGAGCACGGATGTCTGCGTGGAGGGCGGCTCCAGGGTCCTGGAGGCGATGAGAGGCAGCGGGGTACACGTGAACCTGGATGAGCCCGACGTAACCATCTACGTTGAAGTCAGAGACAACGACGCCTACATCTATTCGAGGATCATTCACGGGGTCAAGGGGCTGCCCTACGGCTCCCAGGGCCGAGCAGTAGCCCTCTTCAGCGGAGGCATAGACAGCCCAGTCGCCACGTGGCTCATGATGAAGCGGGGCGTCGAGACCCTGCCCCTCTTCATGGACCAGACGCCCTACGTGGGGGCGAGCTACCTTGAGAGAGCCAAGACGGCGTTCAGGGCCCTGGCGGCCTACGCACCCGTTGAGAAGTTCAGCCTATACGCCGCGCCCATGGGGCCCGTGATGGAGCGCATACTGGAGTCACCTGAACCCAGGTTCACATGCGTCCTCTGCAAGCGGAGCATGTACAGGATCGCAGAGCTATTCGCTGGCCGCGAGAAAGCCAGGGCCATCGTGACGGGCGAGAGCCTGGGCCAGGTGGCGAGCCAGACCCTGGAGAACATCTACGTCCTGGACCACGCCGTCTCGATGCCCGTGCTGAGGCCCGTCGTGGGTCTCGACAAGGTGGACATCGAGGCCATGGCTAGGAGCATAGGCACCTACGAGGTCACGGCGAGATCGGTCGAAGGATGCAAAGCCGTGCCCAGTAAGCCCTCGACTGCATCCAAGCTGAAGAAGATCGAGGCCCTCGAGAAGGAGCTGGACCTCGTTCCTCTGTGCGCCGAGACGGCTGAAAGGGTGCATGTGATGGACGAGGCGTGGCCCGGAAAAGGTTAAACCATCTGGCTCCCCAATTTGGACGGAGAACAGTTTTGTCGTCAATACCCCCCGAGGCTTTCCAGGACGCGGAAGAGATAGACTTCGTCGAGGACAAGGAGTACTGGAACGAGTACAAGCTGGCCGACGGAACCACGCTGAAGGTGAAGCTGGTGCTCCGCGGCGTCAAGCGCCTCAAACGGTACGAGCCGGACGGTTCACCCATATACGCCATCAACAGCATCAACGTTGTGAGGGCCGTGGACGTCCCGGATAAGCTGAAGGCCAAGCCCAAGAAGTCCGAGCTCGCCCCCATATAGGAGCCGGCCGCCTTGAAGGTTAAGCTGGTAGCCCACACGCCAGGCGTCGAAGCCATGGTGGCCACCAGCATGCTAACAACCACCAGTAGCTCCCTGCCCAGCACAATCCACGGGAGGCTCGTGGGCAGCCCCGAGGAGGCGGGCGAGGTCGTGGGGCGGCTGGAGGTTCAGCACGGAAACGTTCTGGAGCACAATAGGCTGATCTGGGTCGTCGAGGCCACACGGGACGAGGTCCTAGAGGCTATGCTTGACACCAGGTTCCTGCACTTCACCAGGCTTGGGGACGACAGGTGGCTCATGAGCGGAAACCTCAGGGCAGTCGTTGAGTACGCCCAATCCAAGGACTCGGCCTTAACGAGGGAGCTGGCCGACTCCGTCATGGACGTGGCGCCCATGGTCCACAGGTTCATGAGGAGGGGGCACCCGTGAAGGCCAGACTGCTAGCCTACACACCCATCGCTTCATTAGCTGGCTGCCGCGGGGAGTTGACGTTGAGGGAGCTTCTGCCCCACATGGGGTACACTTTCGCCGTGGAGAAGATCAGCCGGGCGTGCAGCCACCAGCTGGTGCGCCACAGGGTGGCCAGCTTCAGCCAGCAGAGCCAGAGGTACATCACGGTGAAGCGGCTCTCCGAGAGGGTGGTCACGCCGCCCAGCGTGGAGGCCGCGGGTGAACCCGTCTTCCTGGAGCTTGTCGAGAAGGCCAGCGAAGCGTACCAGCGGCTCGTTGACCAGGGCGTGCCCAAGGAGGACGCAAGGTTCGTGCTCCCCAACGCCGCCGAGACCAGCCTCCTCATGACCATGGACGGGCGGAGCCTGTTCCACTTCTTCGGGCTCCGCTGCTGTAACAGGGCACAGTGGGAGATCAGGGCTCTGGCTGACGCTATGCTTGGCGAGGTTAGGGCGGCCGAGCCCGAGGTGTTCAGCGAGGCGGGCCCGTACTGCTATCAGCTGGGTTACTGCCCTGAGGGCAGGTTCACGTGCGGTAGGATGCAGGAAGCCGTCGAGAAGTACAGTGCCTGATCCGAGGGCCGTATGCGTAGGCTATCCTCCTGCTCAGTACAGGTCCCTGTAGTACCTGTTCAGGTTGCCGGCGAAGCTGCCGGGGAGCTCCCTGAACAATTTTATCTCGGCTATCTCTGGGTTCGTGTGGCTCACCGGAACCGACTCGGTTAAACCTCTGAACATGACCATGTACCATTCACCTCTCTTTTCTTTTCCACACACGTGGTGTAAGTGGAAGACCTTGTACAGGCTGGTCAAGCGTACCTCGCAGCCGGTCTCCTCATTTGCTTCCCGGACCGCGGCGTCCTCAAAGGATTCGTTGGCCTCAACTTTTCCGCCGGGCGGGTTCCAGTCGCTCCTACTTATTCCCGGGAGATCGTAGCTGTGCCTAAGCAGGACGTACTCGCCCCTGGGGGTCGCCGCGACCACGCCGGCGCCGAACCGGGTCTCCTTTGAGGCTGGCTGGCTCCCGTTCGCCTGCTGTACGACCTCGTGGACCTCGGTGCGCCCCCACCTCTTGAACAGGTCAATTATCTCGGCGGGCAGCCTCTTCATGCTTACACGGGCCTCGTCTCGTTTTAGTCTATGAAGATGGATTGGGGCTCAGTCGCGGGGCTCCGGGTCACGTTCGAGGCTCCCCACGCAGCAGTGGATGCTGCCGCTGTTCCTGGGCCTGACGAGGCTGCTGATGTCTACCTCGACCACCTCGACTCCCTTGCTCTCGAACCACTTGGTGGCCTTGGGGTACTGGTCGGTGGTGAGCAGCTTCCTAGGCTCCAGCACCACACCGCAGTCGGGGCCCTTCTTGAAGCCGCGGGTGTCGATGCTTATGAGGTCGTCGGGGGGCGCTATGAACTCCCAGTTCATCTCCCGTTTCATCCACTCGACGAGGTACGGGTCGTAGAACTTGGGGTCGGCTACGCTTGTGTGCCTGTCGATCATGCTGTAGTGGATGGTGCCCTTCCTTGTGCCGTAGCCGGGGCCGAACCTTATGTCCACCTCCGGGTCCTGGGCCTTGACGATGTTGGCGTACTGCTGGTGGCCCCACTCGTTGGCCCTGGTGACGCCGGGGTCTCCCGTGTTGCCCCTCGGATAATGAACCTCAATGATCATGTGCTTCTCGTCCAGCCAGCCGCATGGGCCCCCCTCCACCATCCCGTCGCCGAAGACCATGCCGACGACGGGGCACCCGACCTCGGCCAGCGTCTGGTAGGTGGGCGCCTCCTCCCCCTTCCTGATGTAGTCGTACATCCTGAGGATTACCTGCCCGTAGACGGCCGCGTGGCACACGTCGTCCGTGTAGATGCTCTTCACCTGGTACGGCGGGTCGTTGGGGTCCGGCTTCCTGATGACCACCCTGACTCCCTCCGCCTTGAACGCGTCGGCCAGGGTCTCGTGGTGGCGCACGAGTTCGCCTAGGTCCGGCTTGTGTGGCATCCTCCAAGCGTTGAGGCTGGACTCGTAGGGCGGCCACGGCGTGGGCTTCCCTACTGTGAGGAACTCTTTACCCGGCCTGTGCAGTAGCACGGTTTTGAGCTTCCCTATGGTGGTGTTGGCCTTCCACTCGCTGCCCCAGTACTTGGGCATCTCGTCCTCGAAGCCGCTGAGGACCTGGGGGTGGAGCCTGCTGTACATGTCGTGGAGCTCGTCCTCAGCCTTCTTGTAGCCTGACATGGTTTAAACCATGTATGGTATAGGTTTAAAACACATGCTGCCCCGCCCACGACGCGGATGTTCACGTCACAATTAAACTGGTTTGGACTCACTGTGCCAAGTCAATGTATCGTAATCTGGACAGGTAGCTTGGTGTACGTCGATGTGCCCTGCTCCATGGCTGTGAGCTCAGCGTCTATCACAGATACGCTCTCCTGGCTCACCGAAGACGCCTCGATGAGCATATCCAGACTGCTCGCGGCCGGGATCGTCGCCCAGGTTCCCTCCGTCTGGGTGAAGGCGCCGTCGATTACCTGGAGCTGATGCTCCCCTGACCTGAAGTAAATGGTGCAGTTGATCAGCCTGGCCACGTTGGAGCTGGAGACCATGGACAGCCTCACCTGGTAGGCCGACGCCCCGTTGTTGGTGACCCTCAGCGCGTAGTCGTGTAACTGGAGCGACTCCTCCTGCCGCAGCCTCACAAGGTTCGTGATCTGCTGGAAGCTGTCCGTCGTCGCGTAGACGCTTGTCACGCGTATCCTCGCCTCAGGGACGTTGAGGCACGTCTGGGCGTCGCTGGTCACGTTCAGCCAATGAACTATGTTTGTCCCCGTCGAAGTGTAGCTGACGTACCCCTGCCCGCCCGTCGCGTAGCTCGATGTAGTGTAGTTCCAGACCTGGATGGTGACCGTGACGTTCTCGATGCTGTTGTGGGTGACCAC
>DASWLJ010000063.1:0-3238 GCA_036396185.1 Bathyarchaeia archaeon
GAGGGACGGCGGGGACGGCACACCGATAGGGTTCCCATCAGGGTTATTGAACGATTCGGGAGACTCACCACTTCTCCGTGTGCACCCTGTCCTGGTTGTACCTGCCGGCGGGCGGCTTCTCCTCCTCGGGCACCCCTATGGCCACGACGCAGAGGGGGATCACCTGGCTGGGGAGGTCCAGCAGCTCCCTGACCCTCCACACATTATCGTCACTGGGGTACAGGCCGCACCAGGTCGCGCCGTAGCCCAGCGCGTGGACGGCCAGCAGCAGGTTCTCCGTGGCCGCGGAGCAGTCCTGGACCCAGAAGCCGGGGCACGTCTGCAGCTCGGGGTCCGCGCAGACCACCACGGCCACGGCCGCCCTCTCAAGCATCCTCGTGTAGGGCTGGATCTCCATGATCCTGCTGAACGTTTCACGGCTCCGAACCACGACGAAGTGCCAGGGCTGCTGGTTGCACGCCGACGGCGCAGCCATGGCGGCCTCCAGGAACAGCTTGACGTCCCCGTCAGGGATCGCCTCGCCGGTGAACCTGCGTATGCTTCTCCTACCCATTATAGCCTTAATCGCGTCCATGTCGAAGAGGATCGGAGGCCCCACATAAAAACAGGGAGGAGAGGGCCTCGCTGCCTGACTAGCCGCCCAGGCGGGTCTCCATGACTATGAAGTCCGAGGCCGCGACGCTGAACCCGTAGCCGGTCAAGGCCTCGTGGATGTCGGCGGCCGAGGGCGGGTACTGGCAATTGAGCCTGGCCGCGCCCCGCTCGGCGCCGGCCCTCATCGCGAAGTCCAGGCAGGCGCGGAGGTCGCCGCTGAGCGCCCCTATGTGGAGGGCGTCCTCGGGCATGAAGCGGGCGCCGAGGGTCACGACGCTTCCTGTCCTGGGGTCGTGGTAGACCATCTCATTCTCGGCGAGGTGCCTGCAGAGGGCCGGGGTGAACTCGTAGTAGGTGCGGTTCATCACCAGGAACCCGGCCCACACGCCGCTGAGGGGCATGACGAGCTCCGTGGCCTCCTCGGGGTCCCTGACACGCCTGAACCCGGAGGCGGAGCGGGGCGCGCCCCTGATGCACGGCATCCTAGCCTCCTTGTAGGTGCCGGCCATCCGGAGCCCGTACCTCTCGGCTAGGCCTTTGCTCACCACGTTTCCGGTCCCCGTGTACATCCGCATGGCCTTGACTCCCTGGCTCCTCGCCAGCCTGAACCAGTGCTCGTAGAGGCGCTTGCCCACGCCCAGGCCCTGCTTCTCAGGGATGACGCGGAGGGTCTCCAGCCACGCTGAGCCGTCAGGCAGTATGGTGTACTTCCCGCAACCAACTATCTCGCCGTCCAGCTCCGCGACGCTCCAGTCCCCCGTCTTGTCGCCCATAAACATGTCCCAGACGTGGGGCACGTAGCTCAGATTGGGCGTGGACTTGGACTCCACCCAGATCACCTTGTCCCGGTCCCCGGTCCTCGCCTTCCGTAAATTGATCTCCATGCTCTAGCGACCTGCGCTGACTTCTCCCCAGACGCTCTCCCCGTTATTTACCTTTTCCAATGCTGCGGCCATCAGTGGTGCAGGCGTCAGACCCGCCTGTACCGCTGGGGCTGGGCGCCGACTCCTAACTGATGTTGATTCGTCATGCTGATTAATGCCCCACCATGAAGAGACAGTCAAGCCCCTTTTAAGCCTCAAGCCTCAAATCAGCTTCAATATGTGTAAAACAGGCAAGACCGTGTTAGCGGCTCTCCTCATACTCTTAGCGTTGGTCCCTCACGCCTCGGCAGCCGAGTCGCCCTCACCCAGACACGGAGCCAGAATGATCTACGACCCGGTGAACCAGAGGGTGCTGCTCTTCGGCGGGGCCAAGTACGATAACAGGTACACATTCTACAGCGACATGTGGGCCTTCGACACGGCCTCGGAGGCGTGGACCAGAGTCGAAGCGCCAACCGGCCCGCAGGGCAGGCTCAACCACAACATGGTGTACGACCCGGACAGGCACCAGATCATCCTCTTCGGCGGCTTCAGCAGCAGCGACAGGATCGGGGACACCTGGACATACAGCGTAGCCGAGAACGCCTGGACGAGGATCAACGCGAGCCCCTCGCCGCTGCCCCGGAGCGACGCCGGCTTCGTCTACGACGAGGCCCACGGGGTCGCCGTCTTATTCGGGGGCTACGGCCTCAACGACTCTAAATACGACGATACCTGGGTCTTCGACCCTGAGGCCAGAGCCTGGACCCAGATGAACCCGCCAACCAGCCCTCCTACCATGTACGGCTGCATGATGGTCTATGACAGAGCCAACAACGTATCGCTTCTCCACGGTGGCCACTGGTCTTCTAGGACCCAGAGCGGCGTCCACGGCTACATAAGCAGCGTGTGGACCTACAACCTCGACCAAGACACGTGGACAGAGATACAGACGGCCTCCAAGCCGTCGGGCCGGTACTGGCACATGATGGCCTACGATCCGAGCCGCGGAGAGTCCCTCATATACGGGGGCTACTCTGGAAGCGGCGACCCGAAGAGCGACGCCTGGACCTACGACTACGCTGTGAACGCGTGGACCCAGGTGACCCAGGATGGGGGCCCGGGCCCGAGGAATAATACTTGGATCGTCTACGACGAGGCCAACGACGCCTACGTCATGTTCGGCGGCCTCGGTGCCGGATTCCAGGTGTCGGGTCTCAGGGGCGACACCTGGATACTGAGGCTGGAGGGAGACCAAGGCACTTGGACAGCCGTGGGTGTGGAGCAGGCAACAGAGCCGCCCCCGAGTGGCATCCCAGCATATCCATTGGCGGCGATGGCAGTATCCTTGGTCGTGGCTGTGTGGGCCCTGAGGATGAGAGCAGGGCTTACAGAGCCGTCAAGCATATACACATCTATTGTCTAGGTGCCTCTACATCTTCCTCGTTCTTTTAGGGACTGCTAGGTCGGGGGCTCCCACCTCCGAGAGCTTCGCCTCAGGCCAGTTCTCCTCCACGATGCCGATGAGCCTCTCCGCGTACACCACCTTGTCCCGGGCTAGCTTCTCTAGGCCGGCGCCCCACGGCTTGTACATGGCTCCGACGCTCGGCCCCGGCTCTATCTTGAAGTAGCAGGGGGAGCAGGTGCGCGCCATCTCCGGCGCCTCGTATATCCTGTTGAAGCCGCCCCACGCGTCGAACAGCCACACGTGGAGGTCCATGGGTATCCTCACCGCCTGCCGTATGGCGGCTAGCTGGGGGAGCGTGAGGTCGCCCACGGGG
>DASWLJ010000064.1:0-2838 GCA_036396185.1 Bathyarchaeia archaeon
AGCGGGGAGCTCCTGGGGAAGGCGCTGATGCGGTGCGGGTTCCACTGCTACGGAGCCATGGATTACCCGAGCCTAATCCGCGGCGGCCATAACTTCTACCAGCTGAGGGCGTCGGCGAGGCCCGTGTACAGTCAGACGCCCCACGTGGACGCCCTGGTTGCGCTCAACAAGGAGTCGGTTACGCTCCACTTGGGCGAGATGAATGTGGGCGGTGGCGTCATCCACGACGAGAGGGACAAACTGGAGGAGGGCCTAGGAAAGGACAAGGACATCAAGTTCTACCCTGTGCCCCTCACGGACATTGTGAAGGAGCTTGGGGGCCCAGACATAATGAGGAACACTGTGGCCCTGGGCGCTGCCGCGGCCCTCATCAGCCTGGACGCGGGCGTGCTGAAGCAGATCGTGGCCGAGACCTTCGAGGGTCGGGAGAAGATCATAAAGATGAACGAGGACGCCGTCCAGAAGGGCCACGAGTACGTGGCCGAGCATGGTTACAGGTTCGGGTGCTGCCTGGAGCCCGGGGAGCGTCCAAGCAGGCTGTGGCTCACCGGGAACGAGGCCGTGGCCTTCGGGGCCATGGCGGCGGGGTGCAGGTTCTACTCGGCCTACCCCATGACCCCTGCGAGCGGTCTGCTCCACTACTTCGCCAGCCACGACGAGGCCGGAGGGATGGCGGTGATCCAGACCGAGTCCGAGATAGCGGCCGCCATGATGGCCATAGGCGCGTCGTACGCGGGGGTGCGCAGCATGACGGGGACCAGCGGAGGCGGCTTCAGCCTAATGACGGAGAGCCTGAGCCTGGCCGCCATGTCCGAGACGCCCCTGGTGGTCATGCTGGGGCAGAGGCCGGGCCCCAGCACTGGGCTGGCCACCTACTCCGCCCAGGGCGACCTCCTGTTCGCCGTCTACGGCGCCCACGGAGAGTTCCAGAGGATCGTCGTGGCGCCGGGGGACGCTGAGGAGTGCTTCCACCTGGCGGCAGAGGCATTCAACCTGGCCGAGCGGTTCCAGATACCAGTGATACTTTTGACGGACAAGACCCTGGTGGAGAGCAACCAGACCGTGGACGCGTTCGATTTGTCCAAGGTGAGGATCGACAGGGGTAAGCTGGTGGAGACATGGACGGGTCCAGGGGAGTACATGCGATACAGGGACGATGAGGACGGCGTATCCCCCAGGGCGTTCCCCGGCACCGAGGGCATCCTGGTGCCGGCTAACAGCAACGAGCACCTTGAGAACGGCCTCAGCACGTCCAAGTCAGAGGCCGTGACCAGGATGGTGGATAAACGGTTCAGGAAAGCCGGCCACATCAGGGAGGCCGTTGAGGGGCTACAGCCCATCAGGGTCTACGGGGATAAGCGGCCCAAGGTCACTCTGGTGGGGTGGGGCGGCACAAAGGGACCCGCCCTGGAGGCTCTGAGGCTGCTGAAGGCCGAGGGCGTCAAGGCTAGGTTCGTGCAGGTGGTGTTCATGGAGCCGTTCCCTGACGGCTTGGAAAAGTACCTGAAGGACACATGCGTGCTCGTCGAGGACAACAGGTCAGCCCAACTGGGAACCCTCATCAGACTCAACACAGGGTACAGCTTCAAACACGTTGGGCTCCGGTACGACGGCCGCCCCTTCAACCCGGGTGAGATCAGGGACAGGGTCATGGAGGCGATCGCATGAGCCTCACGATGAAGGATCTGGACACGGGCGCGCCCAACACCTGGTGCCCGGGCTGCGGCAACTTCTCCATCCTCATGACCGTGAAGCAGGCCATCATCCAACTGGGACTCAAGCCCAGCCAGGTGGTTGCCGTCTCGGGGATCGGGTGCCACGGCAAGACCACGGACTACCTGAAGGTGAACACGTTCCACGTGATCCACGGTAGGGTGCTGCCCGCGGCAACGGCCATAAGGTTGGCCAACCACGGGCTCACGGTGCTGGGGTTCGCCGGTGACGGCGACGCCTTCAACATTGGGATGGGCCACTTCCCCCACGCGGCGCGCCGCAACGTTGACATGACATACATAGTGCACGACAACCTCATCTACGGGCTCACCACGGGCCAGGTCAGCCCCACCAGCAAGCAGGGCTTCGTCACCAAGACCTCGCCCAGGGGCAGCCCGGAGCCCGGCGTCAACCCGCTCACCCAGAGCCTCACCGGCAACGCCACCTTCGTAGCCCGCACATTCGCGGGCGAGCCCAAGCAAATGACCGAGGTGCTGAAGAGGGCCATCCAGCACAGGGGCTTCGCCGTGGTGGACGTGCTTCAGCCCTGCGTCACCTTCAACAGGGTGAACACATACGATTTCTACAAGCAGCGCGTATACAAGCTGGAGGACGAGGGCCACGACGAGGGCGACTTCACGGCGGCGTACCAGCGGGCACTGGAGTGGGGCGACAAGATACCCATCGGCGTCTTCTACGTGGAGGAGCGGCCCACCTACGAGGAGAGCTTCCCGGCCCTCGCCGGGGGGCCACTTGTCGGGCAGCCCCTCCAGAGGGACCTGTCAAGACTGTTGGCTGAGTTCACATAGCCCTCCTTACCACATTTTATCTTCGCACAGCCGAAATTATTGCCCATGAGTGAGGTAAGGCTCGTCAGGGGCGAGGAGTTCTAGAGCTCCGGGAACAGCGCCGGGGGCCTCCTGTGCCTGGTCGCCTGCTCGTAGGCGTAGGCGTACCCGAGGAGCTGGGGCTCGCTGAACAGTGGGCCCACGAGCTGGAGCCCCGCGGGGAGGCCGTCGCGGGTGTACCCCATGGGTACGCTGAGGCTCGGCATCCCGGTGTGCGGGGGTATCCTCTGGCTGTTGTCGCCGTGGGGGCTCTCAAGGTCGCCGATGAGCCTGGGAG
>DASWLJ010000065.1:0-16022 GCA_036396185.1 Bathyarchaeia archaeon
CAACCAGATACTGGGCCGCTGAGAAAGGACTATTGATGAGTTAAAAAATGGTTTGAAGGAGGCTACTTCTCCAGCCCGCTCATCCTGCGGACCTGTCTCCCCACCTTCTCGATCTCCAGAGCGTCGCACTCGGCAAACAGCTTCTCGAACTTCTTGGCCCCCGACTTGCTCTCGGCGACCCACGCCTTGGCGAAGCTACCGTCCTGGACGGCCTTCAGCGCCTTCCTCATGTTCTGCTCCACGTGGTCGTCCACGATCATGGGGCCGACGCTCATGCCGCCCCACTTGGCCGTGTCGCTCACTGCCCTGTACATGCCGCTCAGCCCGCTCTTGTAGATCAGGTCCACTATGAGCTTCAGCTCGTTGCAGACCTCGAAGTAGGCCAGCTCCGGCGGGTACCCGGCCTCCGTCAGCACCTTGAAGCCGCGCCTGATGAGCTGGTCCACGCCGCCGCAGAGGACGGCCTGCTCGCCGAAGAGGTCCGACTCGGTCTCGTCCTTGTACGTGGTCTCGATGACGCCTGCGCGGCCGCTGCCCAGCGCCTTGGCTATGGCCAGCGCCTTCTTGAGGGCCTGGCCCGAGGCGTCCTGGTGGACCGCCACAAGGCTCGGCACCCCGAAGCCCGCCTCGTACTGGCGCCTCATCTCGGAGCCGGGGCTCTTGGGCGCCACCATTATGACGTCCACGTCCTTGGGGGGCTTGATCTCCTTGAAGTGGATGTTGAACCCGTGGGCGAACTGCAGCGCCTTGCCCTGCTTCATGGCCAGCGCCACCTCCTCTTTGTAGACGCTGGGCTGGGCCATGTCGGGCATCAGCATCAGCACAACGTCGCCCCTCTGAGCGGCCTCCAGGTGGGTCACGGGCTTGAACCCGTCCTCCTGTGCCTTCTTCCAGCTCTTGCCTCCCGGCCTGAGCCCCACTACTACGTTGACTCCGCTGTCCCTCAGGTTGAGGGCCTGCGCTCTTCCCTGGCTCCCGTAGCCTAGGACGGCCACGGTCTTTCCCTTCAAGACTGACTCGTCTATGTCCTTGTCGTGGTATACCTTCACCATGTCATTTCACCTAGAGCGTGAGCCGCCCCTTCTCCAGGGCGGTTACTCCTGACCTCGACATCTCAACGATGCCTATGCTCTTAACGTAACCTATGAACTGGTCCAGCTCCTCGGGCTCACCGCTGACCTCGGCCACTATATGATCCTCATCTATGTCCAGGACGAGCCCGTGCTGGCCGTTTATGTACTTCAGCGCGTCCTCGCGCGCCATGGGGTCGCTGGTGCCCAGCTTCACCAGCAGCATCTCCCTCCGCACCGTGCGAAGCGGGTCAAGGCGCTTCACCCTTATGACCTCCACCATTTTGTCCAGCTGGTCCAGGAGGTTGTTGAGGGTCTTGGGGTCCGCGTCCACGGTGATGGTCATCCTACTGTACCTTGGGTCCTCCAGGGCGCCGACGGTGATGCTGTCTATGTTGAAGCCGCGGCGCCTGAACAGGTTGCTCACGTTGAACAGGACGCCGGGCTGGTTCTCCACCAGGAAGCTGACGGTGTGCACCTAGGCGCCCTCCATCAGCGTATCCTTGAGCCCCATCCCGGGGGGCACCATGGGCATCACGTTCTCCTCGGGGTCTATGGGGACATCGATGACGGTGGGAACATCCGCCTTCATGGCCCTCCTGACAGCAACTCTGAACTCGTCGTAGGTGTGAACCCGGACCCCCTCGGCGCCGTAGGCGTCGGCCAGCTTAACGAAGTCTGGGTTCCCCTTCAGCTTCACGGCCGAGTACCTGTGGTCGTAGAAGAGGCGCTGCCACTGGGCCACCATGCCAAGCACGTTGTTGTTCAGCACAACCACCACGACGGGGAGCTCCTCCTCCACGGCCGTGGCCAGCCCGTTCTCAGTCATCCCGAAGCTGCCGTCCCCGGCGATGTCCACCACGGGGACCTCCGGCTTGGCCGCCTTGGCTCCTATGGAGGCGGGGAAACCCCACCCCATGGTGCCGAGGCCGCCGCTGGTTAGGAAGGTGCGCGGCAGGTACGCGTCGTAGTGGAGGGCCGCCCACATCTGGTTCTGGCCCACCTCCGTGGTCACTATGGCGTCCCTGGGGAGCTCCTGCCGCAGAGCCCTGATGACCTTCGGGGCCCTCAGGTATGGGGGCCTCTCGCCGCCGTTCTCGCCCATGTCGCACCTGAACTCGTGGATGCGTTTGCTCCACTCTGGGCTCGTCTTCACCGTCCTCAGGACCCGCACCCTGTCCAGGAGCCCCTGGAGGGCCAGCTTGGCGTCCCCAACCACCTTGGTCATGGTCTCCACGTTCTTGTCGATCTCGCTGCGGTCGATGTCCACGTGGATGACCTTTGTGTTGGGAGCGAACTCGCTGATCTTGCCCGTGGTCCTGTCGCTGAACCTGCTTCCGACGACCAGCAGCACATCCGACTTGGGGACCATCATGTTTGCCTCCATGGTGCCGTGCATCCCGCAGAGGCCCAGGCTGAGGGGGTGGTCGCCCGGTATGGCTCCCTTGCCCATGAGGCTGGTCGCGGTCGGCGCCAGCAGCAGCTCGGCGAGGGCCACGAGCTCCCTGCTGGCCCCCGCCGAGATGACTCCACCGCCCGCCATGATGATGGGCCTCTCCGCCTCGGCCAGTATCTTGGCGGCCCAGTCCAGCTCGTCCGGCCTGGGCGTCCCGTTCACAGTGTATCCCCTGAAGCTGACCTTCTCCGGGAAAGTGATGTCCGCGGACTCTGTGGTGCAGTCCTTGGGTATGTCCACCAGCACGGCGCCCTTGCGGCCCGTGTTGGCCACGTAGAATGCCTTCTTCACTGCCTCAGGTATCTCCCCGGCCGACATGGCCTGGATGTTGTACTTGGTGACGCTGGCCGAGACCCCTATGATGTCGCACTCCTGGAACGCGTCGCTGCCGATGACGGCCCTGTTCACCTGGCCCGTGACGGCCACCACCGGGCTGCTGTCGATCTGGGCGGTGGCCAGCCCAGTGACCAGGTTCGTGGCGCCCGGTCCGCTGGTGGCCATGCATACGCCTACCTTGTTGAGGACCCTGGCGTAGCCGTCGGCCATGTGGGCTGCCCCCTGCTCGTGCCTCGCCAGTATGAACCTCATGTCGCTGTTCAGCAGCTCGTCGCATATCGGGATCAGTGACCCTCCACTGATGCCGAAGATGTGCTCGGTGCCCTCCTTCTCGAGGGCCTTGACGAGGGCCCGGGAGCCAGTCATCTCAGTCATGTTTAGCCAGCTCCCACAACCTGCTGAGGCGGTACCCCGGCTGGGCTCCGCCGTATTCTGGTTCTCGGACGCCGTAGAGGCTCCTCTCGGCGTGGTTCAGTCGTTTGGGTCTACGACAGAATAAAACGATACCCCATTTAAGCCCCCTCCGCCCGGGGGTTGACAAAACAATACCCCATTTCGTGTTACCCCTGTAGATGTATCATGATGGGTCGGAAGAACGCATAAAAACCTTCCTACGTCACGGGCCCCTACATCTGTATATGAACCCCTGCCCTCACCACCGTTATATTAACTGAGGGCAGATATACCCTGAATGATCATGGTTGAGGAAGTTCCCGATCAGAAATATGTCATCCAAGAGATGACCTCCCCCGAGGTCAGGGAGGCCATGAAGGAGACAGGCATCGTCATAGTCCACGTGGGCTCCATGGAGCAGCACGGGCCCCACCTACCCATCAAGACCGACACCACCATAGGCTTCGAGGTGTCCAGGAGGGCGGCCGCCAAGTTCTACCAGAAGACGGGTAGGAGGGTGCTGGTGGCGCCCAGCATACCCTTCGGCATGAGCCTCCACCACATGGCCTACCCTGGAACCATATCGCTTCAGCCGGAGACCCTGGTCACCGTCATGACGGAGGTCTGCCTGGGCCTAGCCCGGCAGGGCTTCAGGAAGATACTAATCACAAGCAGCCACGGCGGCAACATGATGTGGACGGACATGGCGGCCCGCAAGATATTTGACCAGACAGACGCCAAGGTGCTTCTTCTCAAGACCGTGTGGACCAAGAACAAGGACGACGACTGGACCAAGTATCTTAAATCCGGGATGAAGGGCAGCGGCCACGCCGGCGAGACAGAGACCAGCATAATGATGGCGCTGGGCGCACCCGTGCGCCTGGACGTGATGCCCCATGAGCCCACCAAGTGGAGGACGCCCCTGCCCGACTTCTGGGCGCATGGCGAGGAGCCCAAGATAAGCGGCCTCAGCACCATGGGGACCTATAACGTGGAGGACGTGTGCGACGGCTACATGGGTGACCCCACCCACGCATCGGCCGAGACAGGCGAGAAGATACTTGAGAACTGGAGCAACAACATACTGGAGCTCCTGCTCCAGTACGACAAGCTCTAGGACACCCTACACCCTTTCAACGAAGTCTTAGAGCACTTCTCATCAATCAGGGCTCAATGAGCATAATAATTGCCGGGGGCGCCGCCTCGTTCGAAGCACTTTAATGCCCCTGAACGCCCAGAGATAGGTGCCTTGGACGAAGAAAAGAAGCCCCAGAGCGACCAGAAGCAAGGCCCCGTCATCTCGAAGCGGGAGAAGCTCATCCTGTCGATAGGCGACCTTCTCATGATCATCATGATCATAGTGGACCTGCTTTACCTGAGCGGCTTCATACAGTTGAACAGCGGCGACATACTAGCCTTAACCATCTTCGTCCTGTCCATCTCCTTCGTGGTCTACCAGATGAAGAAGCGGATCCGTAAGAGGACCGCCAGAGAGATGAGTGAAAAATAGTTGGAGCTACAGCTCCAGTATCTCGACGTTGGCCCTCGGGACAACCACGATCTCGCCGCCCTCCAGCTCCACCTCGACGACCCTGACGCCTGAGCCGGTCTCAACCACCTGAAGCTCCACTATCAGGTTGTGGACCTTCCCCAGCATGCCGAAGTAGGGCTGCCGGATTATCCTGATGGGCGTACCCGGCCTCATGCCGCCTGAGAGGGCTTCCGCTTCATCCTCGGGGGCCCTCATATCGTGAGGTATGATCACCTCGGGCCTCATGACGCCGGCCCTGATCTGGGTGGCGCCGTTGATGGCCGCCGTGTGGCCCTCGAACTCCTTGAGGAGCTCGAATGTCCTGGGGCTCATATCCATCTCGCCGAAGCCCTCCGTGATGATGAGCGTCGTCCCTATGTCCTCGTGGCCCGTGATGGCCACGCCTATCTCGAAGCCCAGCATCTCTATGAGGTCTGTGTCCTTGACCCCCCCTACGACGATGCCTGCGACGCCCACCTCCCTGGCCTTCACGAGGGCCTCCTTGGTGGCCTGTGAGCCGCCGACTATAATCTTTCCCTTCTGGTCCGGGGTTATCAGGTCGGGTGTGAGGCGCTGGCTGGGCGAGTCCACGACCACGTGCACTGTGCCATGGGTCTCCCCGCCGACGCCGAAGATGCCCTGGATGAAGGCCGCGTGGGTCTCTATGACTGCGCCCTCGGTGGGCATTACCTCCACAACCCTCCCCTTGATGTAGGAGTCCACCATCACCGAGACGGGGTTCTCCCGGATGATGATCTGGCCTGAGATGTTGGAGACTGTCTCCACGAAGCCGTCTATGGGGGAGAGCACCCAGTTCTTCATGAGCCCGAAGAAGGCGTTGTAGCCCGCGATGGGCTCATCCTTCTTCAACTGGTCGCCCACCTTCTTCTTCATGTAGATCTCCAGGTCCTCCTTGGGGACACCCAGCTTCTGCGCCGCGTTGATGACGTAAGGGTCGCCGGGGGCCATCATCTCGGCTATGGGCGTGTCGAAGCCCACTTCGTCCCCCACCTTGACGAAGACCTCCCCCGGCATGGGTAGGCGTCTGGTCTTCTTCACCATCAGGCTCCTCTTGATCTTCAGGCCGGGCGTGTACGCGTGGCCTTCCTCAGTCACTTTTACCTCGCTCATTTCTGAACCAGCTCCATGAAGTCGTCCTGGTATAGGCCCATGGTGTTCCACCAGCCCAGCAGAAGCTTCTTGGCATCCTCCCTGTTCTCGGGCAGCGATAGGGGTCTGCCTCTAGCGTCGAGCACAACGCCCACGACCCCGCCCTCGATGGTGCCCGAGTATTCTTTACCGGGGCCGGACCCCACATCGAAGTTCTTCGCGGGCTTGACGGCGATCTCCGCCGTCTGCCTCTCGGGTAGCAGTATCTTCTTCAAGTCGCCGTAGCACAGGGACTCTTTCACCGTCTCGTCGCCGGGCAATACCAGCTCCACGTTCATGACCTTCTCGCCGAGCACTCCGGTGCCTCGGGCCGCGACCACCGTGCCGTTCCTCACCAGGCAGTCCTTGTCGAAGACGCTCCACGCCGCCTCGGGGTAGACCGTGGAGACTACGCCCAGGTGGGGCATCATGAATACGCTGTCCTGGAAGAACATGGTTACGCCCTCAGACTGGAAGGCGTCGTTCATGATGAGCATGGACTGCTCCCTCTTGGGCGCGTGGCTCAGGAGGCCGCCTGTGCCGGCCACGATGTCCATCTTCATCATGTCTATGTAAGTGACCTGCATCTCCTGGGTTGTGATGCCCCTGGCGAAGGCTGACTCGCCGCGGGCCCCCCTCAGCGTGGTGGCTATGCTCTTATGGTGCTCAAGCCCTAGCCTCAGGGCCTCACGGGCGGTCGCGTGCTCTATTATGAGCTCCCTGAGCGTCTGCGGGATCGTGGTCGGCCTGATCATCTTGTTCCTGAGGGTGTTGCGTATCTCGTCCACGTCTATGTCGAAGGGTATCCACCTCATGATGTTGGGGATGCCCGCCTCCTTCATCACGTTACACACACTGTAGCTCATCCCCAGGTTGGCGCTTACGCTGCGCACGAACCTGCCGTCGAATATGCTGTAGATGTTGGTGGTGGCTCCGCCTAGGCCGACGCCCAGCACGTTCTTCTTGGTGCTGTTGGCTATGAGCTGCATGGCCATGCCCTCCCCGGCGGGTGTGGGCATGATGTCCACGTCCGTCCACTTCATCAGCTTCGGGTAGCCGGGCGCGTGGCTCATGACGTGCTCCATGAAGAGGAGGTGGACGGCCCTTCTGGCGGGGTCAGTGTTCTCCACCTCGAGGATGGGCCTCAGGTTGTCCACGCACTCCAGGGCGAAGCCCTGGCCCAGCAGCTTCTCGATGTGGGGCCTCGCGTCCGTGTTGCCTGCGAATATGATGGGTAGCTCATAGGTCACCCCGAGCCTCGCCTTGGGGTCAGCGGCCTTGATGAGCTCAGCCATCTCAACGACGTGCTCTATGGTGCCGCCGTCTGTGCCCCCCGCCATGCATATCATGTCGGGCCTCAGCCCGCGTATCAGCTGTATCTTCTTGTAGGGGGGCCTGCCGTCGTTGGTTGCCAGCACCTCCATGACGATGGCCCCGGCGCCCAGGGCGGCCCTGTTGGCGCTCTCCGCGGTCATGTTCTTGATGACCCCCGTGACCATCATCTGGAGCCCTCCGCCGGCGCTGCTCGTCGTGCAGTAGAGGTCCACGCCCCTCTCTCCGTCGAAGGGGACGATTATGCCCTCAGGGTCCTTTGAGAGTATGGTCAAGCCTGTGAGGTCCTCTATCTCCTTCACCGCGTTCATTACGCCACGGGTAACGTCCTCGAACGGAGCCTCGACGGTGGTGGGGGTCTCGCCGCTGACTGTGTATCTCCACTCTCCCCCTTTCTTGGCGAACAGCCTCGCCTTGGTGGTGGTGCTGCCGACGTCAGTCGCGAGAATGTACTGCATTTTCTCGAGAGGCTTCTTGAGCCGTGAACTATCCTGCTTCAGATCCTTTACCGAGATCTCTGTCTCAGACATTACCCCTCTAAACCTCTGATCGAAGGCTTATTTCCTAGTTATAAGTTTAGTCATTACTCTATGACGTTCAGAGTAGAAATATTGAAAGGCGGGAAAAACGTGGAGCAGGGTAATTAATAAAAGTGAAACTAAAACATAGAGGATAAGAAAGGTGTATTATCCGCATAACGCTGAAATGATGAGCACGTTAACAGCCTTCTCTTATATTCATAAATACGTGTATATTATTTTAATACATTCAGGTGTGTCACAATTACGACATAAATTAAACTATTTGTAATAAAATAATAAACACAATACTAAATTTTTTAAACGAAACAAGTACATTAGTTGAGTAGGCTAAAGGTGAAACAATGCCTCTAATTGAAATATGGCCTATACAATCAGGCAGAATCACCGGACTAGTACTACTAGCTCTAGTGTTCGTAATCACGCTGTACTTGATGTCAGGTGGAAAGAAACCGTACGTCAGGAGAGTTCCGGGCCTGGACGCCATGGAGGACGCCGTGGGGCGCTCAACGGAGATGGGCAAACCAGTGGTGGCCTCCTACGGGTGGGCCTTCCAGGGTTTCGACTACTGGACGGTGGCCGGTCTAACGATTCTTAGCCACGTGGCCAAGCTGTGCGCCAAGACCAACACGAGGCTGCTCGTTCCGACGGGCGGCTCCGAGGGGTCCTACATCGTCAGGCCCGTGGCAGTGGAGATCGTTAAGAACGCCTACGAGGCTGAGGGGAAGAGCGACATGTTCAACGAGAACGACCTTCCCTTCCTCAGCGGCTCACAGTTCGCCATGGGTACCGGGTACGCCGGGATGCTCCTATCGAACAGGCCGGGCAGCATGATCATGGCAGGGTCATCTGCTGCTGACGCAATGATGATCGCCGAGGTCTCTAACCAGGTCGGCGCCATCACCATTACCGCTCCGACGTACATCGGTAACGTGGCGGCTCTCGCCTGCGCGTCTGACTACGTGATGATTGGTGAGGAGGCTGTTGCTGCTGGGGCTTACCTGTCCCAGGAGCCGGCGCAGCTCGCCAGCATCAGGACACAGGACATCTACAAGTTCATCGGGATAGGTCTGATACTGCTCGGGTGGGTACTCACCGCGGTGGGTAGCAACCTGATCCAACAGATACTGGGTACGTGAGGTGAAAAAAATGGCATCATTGTTAAGAAGAAAGGAAACTTCCCTGGTGCTGATAGGTCTCAGCTTCTTCATAGTGACGGGCGTCTACTTCTTCAACGTAGCAGCGTTGAACAACTTCTCGAACAACCTGGTCCTCATGGTCAGCGTCCTGAACGCCATGTCGATACTTCTAGCACTGTACTCCCAGACCAGGAGGAGCCTGCTGCTCGTCCGCCAGAAGGCGCGCGGGTGGCCCTACCAGCTGTACCTTGTGATCACCATCTACCTCATGGCTTCGTTAGGGTTCATCTACGGACAGTCCTCCCAGCAGTTCATGTGGTTCCAGTACGCTATACTGAACCCGACGAGCTCGGTCATCTACTCGGTCCTAGCGTTCTACATGGCCTCCGCCTGCGCCAGGGCCTTCAGGGCCCGAAGCCCGCAGGCGGCTATGCTGCTGATCTCAGGCATAATAGTTCTAATGGGGCAGGCGCCTCTGACGGGCGTGTTCGCGCCCTTCCTAGGAACCGCTGGGACGTACCTTACCAGCAGCTTCGCCATGGCGGCCTCAAGGGTCTTCACAATGAGTGTGACCATAGGCGCCGTCGTGCTTGGCGTAAGGATCATCACGGGCAAGGAGTCCGCGGCGATAGGGTTTGAGGGAGGCTAAAACGATGAGTCAAGGAAACATCTTTAAAACCATGGCAACACTGGACCGCAGAGTCATATACCTACTGATCTTCTTGCTCGTCCTCGGACCCACACTATACCCGCTGGGGCTACCCATCACGGTTACTCAGCCCACCATCACATACTACAGCTACCTGCAGGACCTGGACGAGAACGACGTGATCTGGGCCGCGTGGGAGACCGGATTCAGCGCCTGGAACGAGCTGAAGGCGGGCATCATAGCCACCTACAGAGAGGTAATCAAGTCTGGGGCCAAGATGGTGGTCGCCTTCGGGACGACCGAGGACATCGCGGTCTTCAGGCTCGTGTTCGGGGACCCTGAAGAAGGAATCAGGGGAATCCTGTCTAATGAGCTAGTGCAGTACGATTACCAGTATGGCAGGGACTACGTTGTCCTCGGATACGTCCTCGTGAACGAGGCATCTACTAGCTCCCTGGCGGCCGACCTGCACACCGTCGTGACCAACGACTACAAGGGCAGGCCCTTGGCTGGGACGTTCTACGACGACCTTCAGAACGCGGGCAGCTTCTCACTGATCATCGACTTCAGCCCCGGCATGCAGACCACCGCCATGATCCGTCACTGGGTCATGGACTACGGCACACCCATGATAGAGGGCGCCATCGGGGTAAACATCCCGTCGCTGGCTCCCTACATAGACACTGGCCACCTGAAGGCGATGCTGCAGAGCACGAGAGGCTGCGCCGAGCTAGAGTACCTGGCTGGGGTGCCCGGCCCGGGACTCACATCGATGGACGCCTTCACGCTGGTGCACTACCTCGTTGTACTCTTCATAGTCATGGGGAACATCGGCTACTTCGGCTGGGAAAAGAATGCTAAACAGACAACAAGGACGGCGGTAGGATAGGTGATGAATGAATGGTAGAGTTCTACGAGTTCTCATACACTCTGGTCGCGATACTAGCAAGCTGGTCCATGTACGCAACGCTGTACGGTAAGCCCAGCCCCTTCAGATCGTGGGCTGAGGCCAGCTTCATCGGCTTCACCATGGGGCTGAACCTCGTCGTGACAGCCAACTACGTGTGGAGGACGGGGTGGGAGCCCTTCGGTAGAGGAAACTGGATGCCTGCCATAGGCATCTTGCTGGGGCTCCTCATGATCCTCAGGCTGTTCCCTAAGTTCAGCTACATCTCCAGGATACCCATCGCGATATCACTTGGCACAAACCTAGCCATCTCGCTCAGGACGACTATATTCACGGGGTTCATTAACCAAGTTCAGGCAACGATCGTGCCCTTCTGGATACCCGGGAACCTGTACCAGTCGATCCTCAACACGACGATATCAGTCTCAGTCGTACTCATGCTGAGCTTCTTCCTATACTCAACGGAGCTTAAGGGACCGCTCAGGTACACGTCGAAGCTGGGAGAATACGCGCTTTACATCGCGCTAGGCGCCGTGTTCGCCCAGACCTTCATGGGTAGGCTGGGGCTCCTGTCGGGCTACATGCAGAGCATACTTGACCCTGCTTGGAAGGTGCCCTACTCGCTCGGCTTCCTGGTCATAATCTTCGCCGGTGTAGTGATACTGGACAAGTACGGCATACTAGAGAAGTACGCCGACTAAGACCCAATTTTCTCTTCTTTGTTTTGCTTATCCTTGTTCCTAGACTCTTCTTCCCGCTTCTTCCGCTTGTGCTCCAGCTCCTCAATGCGGTCCAGAAGGATCCTGGCGTTACCCTCCTTCCTGAAATACGACATATAAGTGTCGGCGCCGAGGAACTCAAGGTAGGGCCCGAATATGCCCATGCCCAGTGTGGCGAAGACCTTCGTCAGCGGCTCACCGCTCTCCAGCAGAATCTGCGCCAGGAGCCCGAGGTTGTTGCCCACGAAGAACCTGGCCATGCTCTCCAGCACCTTCTTCTCCATGTCCTCGGGCAGGTCCTCCCAGTGCTCCCATCTGCGCTTCTCTTCGCCTATGGCCATCCACCAGTCTTCTATCTGTGCGAATATAATGTTTCGCGGTACATGAACCATTATATAATGTCTCGGCAGCTTTAGAGGGGATAGATTTGGGCTCCAACGCTGAGACCGCGCCGCTGGAGAAGAAGAGGGGGGTCGACCCGCTGACCCTCGTCTTCTGGGGTATGCTACTGGCAGGCTACGGGCTCTATGCATCGTACTCGGCTTATATTGATCCTCTTGAGACGCTGAAGACACTGGCCATAGGCCCATACGCGGTGGTAGCCGTCTTCGGCGTGATTGTCGCTGCTAAAGGGTATAGGGATTATAGGGCGGAAAAAACAGAAAAGAAAGTAGGTTAGAACTCGGACTGGCCTGTGAACTTGAACTTGGCTACCTTGATGGCCGGCGTCGTCACGTTGGCGTTCTTGGAGACCGTTGTCTTGTCGCCTACGGCGTCGATCTCGCCGAAGACCCTTGGTATCGCGTCGGTGAACCTCATGACCTTTATGGGGTACTTGATCTCACCGTTCTCGATGTACCAGCACGCGTCCCTGGTGAGGCCGCTGATGACCGCCTTGTCCCTCCTGATGGGGTTCACATAGTGTAGCCTCGTTATGTAGACGCCCTTCTTGGTGTCCTCGATCATCTCGTCCAGCGATGCGTCGCCCGTCGCCACGACCTGGTTGACGGGCAATGGGAAGCCCCTGTAGAAGAAGCCTCGGACGAACTTGGGCAGCGCGTGGCCCGTGCTCTCGGCTCCGTCCTTCTTGGCCGTGTAGTTGTCGTAGCACAGGTTCTCGGGGACGCCCTTGTTCAGTAGGCTTAGCTTCTTCTTGGGGGTGCCCTCGCCGTCGAAGGGGAGCGCGTTGTATGTGTTCAGGGACCTGCCGTCGTCCACTATGGTGAGCTTCTCGTCGAAGACCTGGCTGCCTATCTTGTCCAGTATGAAGCTGTAGCCTTCCTGGTAGGACTTGGCTGAGAACCCTAGCATCCCTATGAAGCCCGTGAAGGTCGTCACGGCCTCCGGCGGGAACACCGCCTCGTAGTCGCCTATGGGCAGGGTCTTCGGGTTGACGCTGTCGGCGGCGTCCTTCGCTGCCGAGCGCGCCATCTCCTCCAGGTTGAAGCCCTTCACGTCGTGGCTGTTCAGTACGGCGAACCCGGTTCCCTCTCCGTCCCTGTCCGCGAGGGTCGTCACCTCGACGGTGGCGTGGGTGTACTTGGTCTCCGCGTCGACGCCCAGTGAGTTGGCCAGGGCGAAGCCCACCTGCTCCGTTGTGAAGCTGCCTGCCGACCACTGGATGAACCTGCTGTAGTCCATGGCGGCGTCTATGATGGTCTTCACTCCCTCCACCCTCTGCTCGGGCGTGAACTCTGCTGTGCTCTTGCGGTATATCTTGTCCAGTGGCTGGATGGTCTTGGGCTCCACGAAGGACTTGAAGTCCGTGTCGGGCGTAGAGACCTTGGCGATGCCGATGGCCCTCTGGACGGCCTTCTCGATCTCCTTCTCTTCGATGCTGTTGACGGCCGATGAGCCTCTCTTGTTCTTGCCGACGGCCACCTCCACGTTGGTGTAGTATATCTCCGCTGTGACGTTCTGGTGGATGATGTTCTTCGTGTACCTCGTCAGGGCGCTGTCGGCCGTGAACACGGATATCTCGGCCTGTGACGCCCCCATCTTCAGGGCCTTCTGGACCGTCCTCTCAGCTATGTTGTTTAGACTCATCTCTACATCCTCCCTGTGATGCCGATCCTCACGTTATTGATCCTGGTGGTGGCGGCGCCGTGGCCCACGTATATGGACTGACCCGGCCTGCCCTTGCCGCAGCCCGTTGTGCCGTACAGCTTCCAGTCGTCGCCGGCTGTGGCGTCCAGGCTCCTCCAGAACTCGTAGCTTATCCCCGTGTAGGTGGGGTCGCGTATCACCTTGGCTAGCTCGCCGTTCTTGACGATCCAGCCGATCTCGCACCCGAACTGGAAGTTGAGCCTCATCTGGTCCACCGACCACATGGTGGTGGTCCTCATGAGGACGCCGTCCTTGGTGTCCTCTATGATCTCCTGGGCCTTCCAGTCGCCGGGCTCGAGGCAGATGTTGTTCATCCTGACGATGGGCAGGTCGATGGGCTTGGCGGCCCTCATGCCCGCGCTGCTCTCTTCAAGCCCAATCTGGGCGGCTGTCTCGCGTGAGGACTGGTACCCCACGAACAAGCCGTCCTTGACTAGGTACTGCTTCTTGGAGGGGACGCCCTCGTCGTCGTACCCGTAGGTGGCGAGGCCGTCGGGTATCGTGGAGTCGGCTATGAAGTTCACGTGCTCTGAGCCGTACCTGAACTTGCCCAGCTTGTCTGGGGTGAGGAAGCTCATCCCCGCCAGGTCGACCTCTGTGCCGAGGACCCTGTCCAGCTCTGTGGCGTGGCCCACTGTCTCGTGTATCTGCAGGTACATGTGGGGGTCGTCCAGGATTAGGCTGGACCGTATCTCCGTCGGGCAGGGCTCCGCCTTCAGCAGCAGCTCCGCCTCCTTCCCTGCGCTCCTGGCCATCTCGTCCAGGTCGTGGGCCTTGATGTACTCGTAGCCCTTGGTGAGGGGGTTTATTGTGTAGCCGCGCCTCTGTAGTAGCCCCTTGTCCATCACGTAGCCGTCGCCGTCGGCCCCGCAGAATACGATCGTCTGCTTTATTCTGGAGCCCTCGCTGGTGGCCAGGTACTTGTCCTCCCTCTTCGCTATCAGGGAGTTGGAGGTGGTCCTCACGTGGGGGCTCACCTCCCTGTAGGCCTTGTCGGCGGATATGAGCAGCTCAAGGATGTCCTCGAGCTCAACCTTCATGGGGTCTACCTTGTATTTGGACGAGAAGGTGTCCTCCACGATCCTCGTGGGGGCCAGCTTGATCGGCTCCTTGGCGATGGACGAGCTCGCCTTGGCCAGCTGAACCGCCTTCCCTATGGTGGACTTGATGTCCTTCTCACTTGTCTTGTATGATCCCGCGAAGCCCCAGCCTTTGTCAACGATGAGCCGCACGCCGACGCCTGACTCGGACGTGTGGGTGATGTTGTCGGGCATGGAGTTCTTGGTGGCAACGAGCCTCTGCTCGATGTCGACGAACCTGATGTCTGCGTAGCTTGCGCCTAATTTAGCTGCGTATTCAAGCCCCATCTCAGCTAATTGTTTATTCATGTGCGAAAGGATATGAGGGGCTGCGCTAATAAAGGCTTATCACGTAAATTTTATTTGAATAAAACTAAAAATTGTTTATATTATATTTAAAATACAATTATTACCATGATTCCTGTCCTCAAGGCGTCAGGAACCCCCTGGGAAATAGGGCACACGATCGGCTCGCAGTTGTCCAGAAACATGCGGATCGTGACTGAGAGGTTCGAGGAGAGGGTCGCCGCCCACCTCGGCGACCAGGAGCTGCAGGCAAAGGTCGAGCCATACATCGCCTGCACCGAGAAGGTGGCCCCCAGAACCCTGGAGGAGATCAGGGGAATGGCGGAGGGAGCGGGGGTGGGGTTCCACTCCCTCTTCGGTTTGAACGCCGCCCAGGAGCTCACCTACAGCCAGGGTTGCTCCAGCCTCGCCGTGAACGGCGACGCCACAGCCGACGGCTCGGTCACCCTGGCCCACAACGAGGACAACTCACACTTCTACGCGGACCACTGCTACGTGGTGGACGGGGCGCCGGACGAGGAGCCCGCGTTCCTGGCCTTCGCATACGCAGGCCTGGTCCTGCACCAGGGCTTCAACGACCGCGGCATAGGCTCCGTTGGTAACGCCCTCTACTCAAATGACCTCAGGGTCGGCGTCCCCAAGCTGGTGGCGTACCGCGAGATCATGCGGTCCGAGTTCCTGGAGGACGCCATCAGGAAGTGCATCAGGCCGGAGAGGGCTAACGGCAACAACCACGTGCTGGCGAGCGCCGAAGGCGAAGTGTACGACGTGGAGGTCTCGGCCACGAAGCACAGTCTACTGTACGCCGAGGGCGGCGTGATGGCCCACACGAACCACTTCACATCTCCCGGGCTACAGCACCTGGACGAGTGGGCTGACCTCCTGAACAGCCGCATCAGGCTGAACAGGCTGAGGAGGCTGCTGGAACGCGACGCGGGGGAGATCACAGTTGAGAGCGTGAAGAGGGCGCTCTCCGACCACGCCAACTACCCTAAATCCATCTGCAAGCACGTGAAGCCCGGCGTCAACGAGGAGGTGTCCACGGTGGGCTCCGTAATAATAGACCTTACTAACAGGGCCCTCCAGGCCTGCTCGGGTAACCCGTGCGAGGGCAGCTACAGGCAACTAAAGATGAACTAAAGCGCCTTTTCCCGCTTCCTCTCTCATAGGGAGTATTGACTTCACAAGTTTTTTCAGCGCCCGGGCACCCTGTATGCGGATGACCCCAGTTTGGACGAACTCAGTGTTTTAATCAAGAACGCGTCAGTCGTTGACGGCTCCGGTAGGCCCCCCTACAAGGCGGGCATCGGG
>DASWLJ010000066.1:0-8243 GCA_036396185.1 Bathyarchaeia archaeon
CACCTACTACAGGCACCCCATAATGGTGGTCTCAGAGCAGGGGGAGCCCATGCTGGCCCACGTGTACCGCACCACCAACCCCCGCGGCCCCTTCAAGCCCACCAGGAAGTACCTCCGCTACATGGTGGACGGTGCCAAGGCCCTCGGCCTCCCAGCCGACTACGTGGCCCAACTGGAGGCCGTGGAGACCGTAGACTAAACCCCTTAATAGCGGCGCCCCAACTAATCGACTGAGTTGAAGCCAGACGACATCCTCCTCACGGCCACACGCAGCCTCAGGGAGCAGAGGTTCAGGCTCGCCCTAAACGTCCTGGGCATACTCATAGGGTGCGCAGCCGTCACCGGCCTCATAAGCATCACCCAGGGGCTCACCGTTGAGGTGGGGGACCAGCTTCAGCTCTTCGGCCCCAACAACCTCATGGTGGTCCCCTTCGAGATCAGGGCGGGCCGCGGCCTCGTGGGACAGGGCATGACGTGGCGCGATGTCCAGATCATAGAGAAGGTGGCCCACGTCAAGTACGTGAGCCCCATAGTGGGCAGCAAGACGGCCACACACACCTATAAGGGGGAGAAGTACACTGCCAGCGCATTCGGCGTGGACCCAATCTACTTCCAGATATTCAAGGCCTACGAGATGGCCGAAGGCCGGGGCCTCATCCAGAGCGACTCGGGGGCCGCCGTCATAGGCTACCTTGTAAGCCACCCCAGGGACCAGGACGAGGCCATCTACGAGCTGGGGGACCGCATAAAGCTAACATTCAGGGTCGGCGGCGAGGAACAGGAGTACACGTTCCGCGTGGTGGGCATCATGAAGGAGATCGGGGGAACCTTCGGGTCAGAGGACGACAACAGCCTCATGATACCCTTCAGGGAGGCCCAGCAGATATTCGAGTCAGGCAGCAAGGTGGACTACGTCGCGCTGACGGTGGACAGCTCAGAGTACATGAAGCAGGTCACCGAGGACGTCAAGGACAGATTCAGCGAGAACGTCATGGTCATGGACTATGAGATGATCCAGCAGCAGGTGGACCAGATCCTGGGCACAATAGAGGCGGTGCTGGGCGGCATAGCCGCCATAAGCCTGCTCGTCGCCGGCGTAGGCATCGTCAACACCATGACCATCAGCGTCATGGAGCGCACCAAGGAGATCGGTGTCCTCAAGGCCATAGGCGGCAAGGGCAGCGACATCCTAGCCCTGTTCCTCACGGAGGCTACTATAACAGGCGTCATAGGCGGCTTCCTCGGCGCCGCCTTCGGGTTCCTCCTGGGCACCCTCGTGGGTGACTACATCGGGCTCCCCGTCTCCACCAGCCCGATCCTGGGCCTCATGGTGGTGGGGTTCGCCGTGGTCACCAGCGTGCTGGCGGGCCTCTACCCCGCTTGGAGGGCCAGCAACCTGAACCCCGTGGAGGCCCTCAGGTACGAGTAGCCTGGCGCAGCGACATGTCAGAGGGAAGTAAGGTAAGGCTTGAACGAGCCTGCGCGCTTTCACCGAGCGTCGGCGCCACGGGGCGCCTCACCCCAGCCGTGTAGCGCGTCCAGTCCTAGAAGGAAACAGCCGGTGGGCATTCACGCTGGACAGGCGACAACCTAGATGCCCCCGGGTCTACTCCGTCGACTTGTAGAGCCTGACCAAGGCGTCCACCAGCTTCTGCTCCGTCTTGAGGCCCGACACGGCTAAAGGTATGCCTTCGTGCCTGGCCAGCTGGACGGCCAGGGGGTCCAGGTCGCCCCTGACGCCGTGGAGCACTATTATCCTGGGCTTGAAGGGGCTGATCTTGACGGCGATCATGGGCGACCTGCCCTTGGACACGTTGCTGAACACCAAGGCGCGCTCGCTTGTGGTGCCGAATATCCTGTAGAAGTCTAGGCCGCTCAGCATCTGGATCGCCTTTATGCTGTCCACTATGGTGTACCCGAAGAGGTCCTGCTTCAGCTTGTCCTCCCCCGCGTAGACGGTGCCCTCCACGGCCTCCACAACCTCCGCTATCTGGACCGGCGCCATGAACTCGCGGATGTCTATGAACACGTCGCTGGGGTCCAAGGTTATCCTGCTCAGCTGCCTGATGTACTCACCGCCCCGCCCCTCATCGATCTCCAGGAGCACCTCCACGTACCGCTTGATGAAGCCGCTTCCAGGGCTCCTCCTGCGCCCCGTCTCGTAGTCGCTTATGACGCTGGGGCTAAGCTCCAGTGAGTTAGCCATCTCCGTCTGGCTGACGCTGAGGAGCCCCCTCCACTTACGCATGGTCTGCCCGGGGGACGTTGACAGCACGATCTCGCCGGCAATGCGTTTAGCCAATGTATCGCGGGTGGGGCTGTAGTTGGACATCAACCATGATGGGTGCGGCCCAGCTTTAAGTGGATCGAAAAAAAAGGTTGGGTGGACTACTCTAAAAGCTCCTCGACTTCCCTGAACCCTTTCTCGTACGACTCTTTCTCGTCGGGTGCAAGCTCATATAGGAGCCGAAGGAACTCGCCGGCGTGGACCCTCTCCTCGTCCGCAATGCCCATCAGCGCCTCCTTGACGAGCTCGTTGTCCGTGGACTCGGCCAGCTGCATGTAGAGCTGGATGGCCTCGTACTCGGCCGCCACCATGAACCTTATGGCTCTTATCAGCTCGGGCTCCGTCAGCTTCCTGTCGCTGGCCAGACCCGAGAACGGGTTTCCAAACTCAGGCATTTTAATCGAGCCTAAATTAGGATTCATCGCATTTATTTTTTATGCCTGGATTCAGGCAACTAAAGGGGCTGAGATGGGCTGCAGGCTTCGATAAGCCACGCCTCTACGCGGTACTCACCCCGGCTCGGGCTTCACCAGCAGGACCGGGCCATCCTTGGACATCACCCTGACCCGGGCGCCCTTCTTCACCCCGGCCACGGCTCTAGCCTTCCAAGTTTCCCCATCGAAAATCACGAACCCCGTCTCCCCGGGTGAAATGTCCTCGGATGAGACGGCTGTACCCCCAACTATTTCGCCCATGTACGGTTTACGCCGCCTAGCCTCCACGACCTTGTAGACGGTGAACGCGAACAGGCCACCCGAGATGAGCGGGACCAGTATCAGGACAGCGTACAGGGTCCTCAGCCAGTCTCCCTGGACGGCCCAGGTCTCCGGGAACACCAGGAACCCGCCTATGAGGACGCATGCGAGCCCTGCCGCGCCAACGACCCCGAACCCGGGTATCTGGGTCTCCGCGACCAGCAGCGCCAACCCAGCCACCACCAACAGGACACCGCCGATGTTGACGCCGAATACGCCCAGCCCCACGAGCCCCAGCAGCAGCATCAAGCCGCCCACGGCCTCCGCCCCCAGCCCAGGCGAGTACAAGCCCAGTATCAGCCCGTAGAAGCCGACTATGAACATGATGTAGGCCAGGGTCGGGTCAGAGATGTAGCCGAGGAAGGACACCCTGAGGCTGGGGCTGTACTCCCTCACGGGGGCGCCACTCCTAAGAGTCACCGTACGGCCGCCTGCCTCCACCTGCACCCCGTCGACCATCCTGACGAGCGCAGCCACGTCCTCAGCGACGTACTCCACGACACCCTGGGCCTCTGCCTCAACCTCGTTCAGGTTAAGGTTCTCTGTCACGAACCTCTCCGCGACGGCGACGTTCCTGCCGTTGGCCCTGGCCCTCTCCCCGATGTACTTGGTCAAAGCGTTGATCTGTTTGGAGTCGTTTATCGGCTCCGAGCCCCCGAGGGGGTCGAGGGCCACAGGCTGGCATGACCCTATGATGGTGTTGGGCGCCATGGCGGCCAGGTCCGTGGCGAGCAGGATGTAGGTGCCTGCGGACCAGGCCCGCGCCCCCCTGGGTTGCACGTAGCCGATGACGGGCACAGTGGACCGCTCGACGGCCTCGACTATCCTGAACGTGGCCTCAAGCGAGCCCCCTGGGGTGTCGAGGAGCAGGATCACGGCCTCCCCTGACTCCTCGGCGACGAGTATCGCCTCCGAGACTAGCTCGGCGGACGCAACGGACACGACGCCCTCCAGCCGAACTACTAGGAAGCCGGTGACCTCAGCGTCTTCCCCGCGGGCTACTGATGCAGGCAGAATGAGTGAAAAAACTATGAGGAAGGCTGCGAGGATGTTCCGATCGGTCATCTCGCCCTAGCTTCTTCCTTCTTCACCATTCCGAGGAGGGTCGCGTAGTCTGAGCCCAGGGATGTGGGCGTGACCACCACCAGGTTCTTCTCCCTGGCCACCTCGGTCAGCGTCTGGAACTCCCTGAGCCTTATGGCCATGGGGTTGCCCTCGTAGAGCTTGGCGGCCTGGGACATCTTGAGGGACGCCTCCAGCTCGCCGTCCGCTATGATGATCCTGCTCCTCCTCTCCCTCTCGGCCTCCGCCTGCTTGGCGATGGCCCTCTGCATCAACTCTGGAAGAGACACGTCCTTGATGGCCACGCTGGTGACCTTGATGCCCCACGGGTCCGCATGGATGTCTAGTATCTCTGTCAGCCTTCTGCTCAGTTCCTCCCGCTTCGTCAGCAGGTCGTCCAGCTCCACCTGCCCGATGGTGTCTCGGAGGGCAGTCTGGCCGAGGAGGTTAGTGGCGTTCATGTAGTTCTCAACGCTCATGATTGCCTTCACCGGGTCGAAGACCCTGTAGTAGACCACGGCGTCCACGTCCACGGTGATGTTGTCCCTGGTGATGATCTGCTGGTTGGGTACGAGGAAGGTCACCACCCTGAGGTCCACCTCCCGAAACGTGTCCACGAGGGGTATCCTGATGAAGACGCCTGGGCCCTTGGCGCCTATGAGCCTGCCCAGCCTAAAGACGACGGCCCTCTCGTACTCCTTGACCACCCTGAAGGAGGAGGATATTAGCCCCCCCACGATGACAACGGCGAAGACGATTATTATCATTTGATCTAACAGTACCATTTTATCTTCAAGAAACTTATTCATTCCCTGGTTAATTTATCTTTACATTTCCAAACATCTGAACCCTAGAAGACTGATAAAATTGGGGGAGCGCGGCTACCCGCACTTAGCCAGAAGCTGCTGCCACCTCAGGTCCACGCCGTCCTGGATGGCCTTCAGCATCTCCTCGTTGCGCTTGGGCCTGAACAGGTGGCGGAACCTTCCCTGGGCGTCCAAGTACTCGGTGACCGGCTTCTTGCTCTCGGGGCGCTTCGCTATGGAGGCGCTTGGTCCGCTGAGCCTCCAGACCGGCCTTCCCTCCACCCGCTCCACCTCGAAGAGGGGGAATATGCAGGTCTGGGTGGCCAGCCTGGCGATGCCTATCGTGTCGCTGGTCTCGTACCTCCAGCCCCTGGTGCAGGGGATTATGGCGTGCAGGAACTTGGGGCCCACCGTGTCGAAGGCCTTCCTGCACTTGTCCAGTACGTCCTGGGGCCAGGCTGGGTTGAGGCTCGCCGCGTAGGGTATCTCGTGGGCCACCACGATGTCCATGATGGGCTTCTTCCACTCCATCTTCCCCGGGATGACGCGGCCCGCGGGGCTCGTCGTCGTGCTCGCGCCGAGGGGCGTACCTCCGCTGCGCTGGATGCCCGTGTTCATGTACGCCTCGTTGTCCATGAGCACGTATGTGAAGTCGTGTCCACGCTCCAGTGCGCCGCTCAGCGCCTGGAACCCGATGTCGTATGTGCCTCCGTCGCCAGCGTAGGCTATGACGTTGAGCCTCTCGTACTTGGCTAGGGGTCCCTTGCCCTTCCTCCTCTGGGCCTTCCACGCGGCTTCGATTCCGCTGGCGTTGGCCGCTGTGTTCTCGAAGGCGACGTGAAGCCACGGCACGTCCCAGCTGGTGAACGGGAAGATGGTGGTAGCCACCTCTAGGCAGCCGGTGGCGTTTGTTACTATGGTGGGCCTGCCCGCGGCGGCCTTCATTATCATGCGGCCCATTATGGGGTGGGCGCAGCCGGCGCAGAGCCTGTGGCCGCTTACCAGCGTGTCGGGTATCCTGGCGGCTTCCTTCATCGTAAGTCTGGCGCTCATCCTATTCACCTCGTAGTCCTATGTAGCTCATCAGCTTGGACACCTTGCCAGCCTTCTTGACCTTCAGCAGGCTTCCATATATCTCCCTGATCATGGCTGGGCTCACGTCCCTACCTCCGAGGCCGACTACGTAGTTGGCCATCATAGGCTTCTCCTGGTCGCTGTAGTAGGCTGTCATGATCTCCTCCATGAGGGGGCTCGCCGGGGCGCCGAAGCTGATGCACTTCTCCATGACGCCCAGCACAGGTACATCACCCACGGCCTTCTTCAGCTCCGCGACCGGGAAGGGCCTGAACAGCCGGAGCTTGATCATGCCGGCCTTCACTCCCTCCACTCTGAGCTCGTCCACCACGTGGCGGACTGTGCCCATGGCCGATCCCATGCCTATGACGGCCACCTCGGCGTCGTCCACCAGGTAGGGCTCCACGTACTCATACATGCGTCCGCTCACCTTGGCCCAATCCTTGTCCACGTCCTTGATGACCTTCAGGGCGTCCTTGAGGGCCTCCACCTGGTGCATCTTGTGCTCGTAGTAGAAGTCCTGTAGGTCGAGGGGACCCATGGTGATGGGCGCGTCGGGGTTAAGCCTGAGCTCGGCCTCGCCCAGGTGGCTCTCCACCTTGACGAACTCGCGCTCGCCGACGAACTTTTTGACCACCTCGTCTGGGAGGGTCATAACGTTCTCCATTGTGTGGCTGAGTGTGAACCCGTCCAGGCACACCATGACGGGCAGCTGGACCTTCATGTGCTCCGCCATCCTCCAGGCCGTGACGCAGGAATCGTAGACCTCTTGGGCGTTCTCGCAGTAGACTTGTATCCAGCCGCTGTCCCTGGCGCCCATGGCGTCGCTGTGGTCGTTGTGGATGTTGATGGGCCCGCTGAGCGCCCTGTTGGCCACAGCCATCACTATGGGGAGCCGCAGGCTGGACGCTATGTAGAGTATCTCCCACATGAGTGCCAGCCCGTTGGCCGCCGTCGCTGTGAACGCCCTGGCCCCAGCGGCCGAGGCGCCTACGCTGCAGCTCATGGCGCTGTGCTCAGACTCCACGGCCACGAACTCTGTGTCCACGAGCCCGTCGGCCACGTACTCGCTGAAGCGCTCAACTATGATGGTCTGGGGGGTGATGGGGTACGCGGCCACCACGTCGGGGTTGACCTGCTTGGTGGCGTAGGCCACAGCCTCGTTCCCGTTGAGCCCCATAAGTATCTGCTTATCCATTACTTTCTCACCATCTCTATCGCCTTCACCGGGCACTCCTTGGCGCAGATGCCGCACCCTTTACAGTATTCCAGGTTAGGTTCCGGTGAGCCGTCCTCCTTGACGGCGATGCAGCCCTCAGGGCAGAGCATGTGGCACAGGTTGCACTTGACGCACTTCCCATGGTCGATCCTAGGCGCGTCCACGCCCCAGTCCCCGGTCTTGTAGTCCCGGGAGGACCTATAGCTGACGGCGCCCTTGGGCAGCTCCCTCCACGTCCGTTCCTTGCTCAACCCATCTTCGCCTCCTCGTACGCCTTCTTCACAAGCTCGGCGTTGAGCTCACTGATCTTGCCCTCGAACCGCTCCTTGACCACCGCTAGGAGGCTCTCCATCTTGACGACGCCCGTTGCCCTGACTATGGTGCCCAGCATGGCCGTGTTTGTGATGGGCCTGCCCAGCACCTTTATGGCCAGCTCCGTGGCGTTCACTGTCCAGGTCTCCACGTTCTTCAATCCAAGCTTCTTCCTGACGGCGTCGGCGGACTCACCCGTGTTCACTATCAGCTTGGTTCCCTTATGGATGCCCTCAGCTACAGCTGGGCCTAGGAGGGTGGGGTCAAGGACGACCACCACATCCGGCTCATATATGCTGCTATGGAGCTGGATCTTCTCGTCGCTGATGCGTGTGAACGCCGTGATGGGCGCGCCCGCGCGCTCAGGTCCGAAGGCGGGAAAACTCTGAATGTTCTTCTCCTCCTTCAGCCCGGCCTGGGCCAGGAGGAGCGAGGCCGTCCAGGCTCCCTGACCACCGCGGCCGTGGAACCTGACCTCGAATATCTTACTGGTCAACCGCTTGAACCTCCAAGATATTTGGAGGGAATGATATTAAACCGTGCCGGTGGTCACTTCCCGAGCCGTCTACGTATCAGGTTGAGCTCGTCACGCTTCTCCTCGGCCGCCTTCCCCGCGGCCTCAGGGTAACGTCCCCAGTCCTCACCCGCCTTCTCGTAGGCGAAGATGATCTCCCTGGACGAGGAGACTATCAGCCCCTCGCCCCTGCTGTTGGAGCCCAGCCTGAGGG
>DASWLJ010000067.1:0-2267 GCA_036396185.1 Bathyarchaeia archaeon
TTTGCTGCCCACGGCGACCAGAACATCGTTCGCGTCGTCTATCCTGAGCTGTTGACCATCGCCGAAGTCGCTGTCGCTGGGAACCCAGAGTAGCTTGGCTCCTCTGTTGAACCACGTCTTAACCACGTTAAGCTCGGCGTCTGTGAACTCCGCGGCTGGGTCCGTCTGGATCATGATGAGCATGTCCGCCCCAGCCAGGTCCGCGGCCGTTAGCTCGCCCAGCACGAGCGCCCACTCAACGTTGGTGATGTCGTTCATGGCGGTCTTCAGGTTGTCGTCAGCGTCAAGGGCGCCCTTCATCTGGACGACTATCTTGGCGTCGGTTGTCTCAGCCCCCGCGAACGCGGCGGTTGATATGGATAGGATGAGTGTTGATAGGAGAAGTAGACCAATGAATTTGTTCTTCATATTGATTATCTCCGAGTCTTCATACCCTTGAAGCGCATAAAAGCTTTCCCGGGTAAACTTAAAATGCCCTAGAGCCTACAAGGAGTCTGGTGAAAGCCGTGGATAACCGGGTGATTATCGGAGCAGTCATCGTGTTGATAGGTTTAGGGGCCGTCGGGTTCATTTTGATGAATCAGCCGCCGCCCCCGGTAGACGATGGGGGGAATGGCGGGCCAGGGCCCGATGGGACGCCCACTAAGGCCACGTTGACGGGCACTGTGCGGGACTCCTCGGGGAACCCACTTCAGGGCGTGAACGTGAAGATAGGTAGTGTGACAGTCACAACGGACGCCCAGGGCAAGTACTCATTGGAGCTGGAGAAGGGCGACTACGTGTTAGAGGCCACTAAGCAGGGGTACAGTCAGGGTGTGAAGACCGTCTCGGTGACGGAGTTCAAGGAGTACAAGGCGGATTTCTCACTGAAGGTCATCTCGTCGGGTGGAGCAGAGGGAAAGAGCCTGAGGATAATAACTCGCCACGGCGCGGACATCCTTTTTGACGCTGAGAGCGCCTTCCTCGAAACCGATTTCGCGAAAGAAAATAACATAGTGAACATTGAGTGGCTTCCCGTCGGGGAGGAGCTGTGGATACAGACCATATCGAGGTCCGGCGACATCGACGCGGCTTGGGGGGGCGGCCCAACCCTCTTCGACACAGTGATGAACGAGGGCCTGCTGGCGCCTCTAGACGACCCCGACTTGTTGGCCATCTTTGAAGACATCCCGTACGACCTGAGCGGGGCGGTAACCAGGAGGGTGGTGGACAGCAGTGTATACTGGTCTGGTGCCGCCATCTCGTCCTTCGGCTTCACGGTCAACACGCAGTATCTCGCAAACTACGGGCTCCCCGAGCCCACCACGTGGAACGACCTAGCCAGCCCGGTTTACGCTGTGACGCTGCCGCAGCCCTCGGTGGGCACCGCGGACCCGACGCAGTCCACATCCAACACGAGGATGTTCCACATTATACTTCAGATATACGGGTGGCGGGACGGATGGGACCTCCTCATCAGGATGGGGGCCAACTCAAACATATATGGGCAGTCGGAGCTCGTCAGAGACGCTGCTATAAACGGCATAGTAGGCGTCGGCACGACCATCGACTTCTACGGCTACACGGCCCAGATACTGAATCCGGAGCTTTGCAGATACATTTTCCCCGAGGACGGCACCATCGTGAACGCCGACCCGATAGCGCTGCTCACGACGGCACAGCACCCGGAGGAGGCCCTCGGCTTCATTAAGTGGTGCCTCACCGACGGCCAGAAGGTGTGGCTTAACCCCAACATAAACAGGCTGCCGGTTAACCCCGCCGTGTTCGACACACCGGAGGGGATAGAGAGGGCTGACCTGAAGGAGGTCTACGAGAAGACCAAGATCGCCCTCACCATAGTGTTCAGCGAGGAAGAGGCTGCGGGCTACCAGTCCGCGATGCAGCAGTTCTTCCACGCTGTCATCGTCAGGCAGCAGCTGAAGCTGGAGAAGGTCTGGGAGGACATGACGCTGAGCCTGGAGGAGGGACGCATCACCCAGGCCGAGTTCGATGACCTGGCGGAGAGGCTGGGCGACCCGCACCTGTTCGAGTTCACGGACCCGACCACGGGGGAGGCCGAGGTCTTCACGGTGGAGTACGCTCAGAGCATCAATGACCGCATAAAGGTCGACGCCGAGTACAAGGACCTGCTCGTGGACGCGTGGATCGATTCAGCTGAAGCTCATTACGCTGATATCGCGGCGGAATTAGACAGTATAAGCTAGGGGATCGTGGTGAATGGCGGGGTGAGAACCCTCTCCTTTAAGGCGACGGTTGACAGGCTGAGG
>DASWLJ010000068.1:0-2532 GCA_036396185.1 Bathyarchaeia archaeon
CCTGAGCCGAAGCCCCGCTACGTCTACGGCTAAGCTTAATTTGGACAAGTCTCCCCTACGTACTCAGTCAGCCCGATTATAAATGTTCGGTGAACACAGTTTGAAGGCCATAATCGTTGAGAATATAGCGGGGTTGTTCGCCTACGGCGAGGACGGGGACAGGATCGCCTCTGAAACCTACGCCAACGACCCTAAGCAGATAGCGGCATTCATCAAGGAGCACAGGGACGGGCTGGTATCCAGGCCCCTCGCGTCCCTGGTGGAGTCCCTCACATCGAAGGGTTACACAGCGTTCTCCTCCACCAACCAGAGGCTCCTCGGTGCGGTCAGCGAAAAATACCACGTCGCCACGGAGGCAGCCTCCGAGCAGCCTCCCGTCCTCGAGGACGTGGCCGACCTGGCCCTGGAGCACGGCCTCATAGCCAGCAGGGACGAGTTCGGCGTCTTCTCACACGGCGTCTCAACGAGCCTGGCCCACTCGGACGTGCACCGCGCCCTATCCAGCAGGGAGAGCCTGATGATACCCGCCGTGCAGCTCCTGGGGGACATGGACACCGTCATCAACAGCCTCTCGGGCAGGATGAGGGAGTGGTACGGCGTCCACTTCCCGGAGATGGGCGCCAGGGTGAACGAGCACATAGACTACGCAAGGATCATTCTGGCCTTCGGCGACAGGGGCAGCATAACAGTGAAGGGGCTCCAGGAGATGAGCCTGAAGAAGCGGGACGCCGAGAGGATCGTGGAGGCCGCCCAGGGCAGCATGGGTGCGCCCTTCGACGAGGTGGACCTGGAGGCAGTGGAGAGCTACGTCCGGGGGGTCCTCGACCTCTACCAGGAGAGGGACAGGCTCAGCGAGTACATATCCATGTTGGCGGAGGAGATAGCCCCCAACGTGGCGAGGCTCGCGGGGCCCGTCCTGGGCGCCAAGCTCATCGACAAGGCGGGCGGGTTGAGGCGCATGGGGATGATGCCCGCCAGCACCATCCAGGTGCTGGGCGCCGAGAAGGCGATGTTCAGGGCGCTGAAGTCGAACGCCAGGCCGCCTAAGCACGGCCTACTCTTCCAGCACCCCTACGTGCACGGGGCCCCCAGGGAGAAGAGGGGGAGCAGGGCCAGGGCGCTGGCCGCGAAGCTGGCCATAGCGGCGAGGGCGGACCTCTTCAGCGGTGAGTTCATCGCCGATGATCTGCTGGCTCAGCTCAGGGAGGACTAGTCGTTCTTCGTCAGCTTTATCGCGATGGTGGAGACGTTCCGCAGGTCGCCTTCTTCACCCATCCTCTCGGTCCCTATGCTTATGTCCTCCACGTGGACGTCCTTGAGGAAGCTGCGTTTGCAGACCTCGATGACGTCTATGGCGCTGCTTATTGCTCTGCCCCTGGCCAGCACGTTCACTGATGGCTCGCGTTGCAGTGCCGTGACGAGTGCCGTCACGTAGTTCATAATGGGCTTGGACCCTATGTAGATGTTCTCGGTCATGGTTCACCTTAATGATTTTGCGTGGTTCTTATCTTAAGTTATACTCACTGGTTAACGTTCAGCCGGGGTACTATTCCTACCGGGTTATTCTTATCGGTGGCATTATACCCGAAGGCATCGTCTTAACATCATTAAATCAATTTATATGTTAAAATATGGGTTTTTTATGTTATTCATATCAATGTCATATCTCTTTGTTAACGCGGAGGTTAATCGTATTGATATACGTAGATTATACCCAAAGTTAACAACAGTTAAACCAATTTTTTTGATAGTGTAAACACAGAGATAATGAAAACATGCGCCACAGAGATGAGCTTGTGAAGAAGATTGGTTACCTCTATATATCACCGATCTATAATAGCAATCAAGTGCAGAAGTCTATGTCCACATTATCGGAGGCGCTTCAGGAAAAGTTCGGCACAAAGGACTGCCCCTTCCTACACGACTGCGACGTACCTATAACGAAGGACTTCTTCGCCAGGGTCTGCAAGGTTCCCGGGTACGTGAACTGCCACCACTTTGCCAGGAGGGTCGGCGAACTCAAGACGCCCCTGACGTGGCTCCAGAAGATGGCGGTGGACCAGGCCAAGATGATGACCGCGGACGTAGAGGCCACACAGACTTAAATCCGCCAGAATCTTCTCATCAGGCGGAGCCCTTGAGCCTTTCACTCTCAGAGATATTCCCCAACGTATTCAAGGCCAGGCAGGGGAGCCTGGAGTACCTGGCCACCAGGAACCTGACCCCCGGCAGAACCTACTACGGTGAACCCACGTTCACCGTCGAGGGCGCCGAGTACCGTTCATGGAACCCCACGAGGAGCAAGCTGGCAGCCGCGATAATGAAGGGGGTCAGAGAGATGCCCATAGGCCCAGGCTCAAGGGTGCTGTACCTGGGGGCCGCGTCCGGGACCACTGTGAGCCACGTCTCTGACATCGTTGGTACAGGCGGCCACGTATGGGCGCTGGACTTCTCCCCCAGGGCCCTTCGGGACCTGCTGGACAAGGTGTCCCGGTACAGGGACAACGTTTCGCCGATACTGGGGGACGCCAG
>DASWLJ010000069.1:0-2989 GCA_036396185.1 Bathyarchaeia archaeon
AGGCCACGGGATGTAAGATAGTTGCTCACGCGGCAGACTGCCATAGCATAGAGGAACTAGACGAGCTTAGCCTGTACGGCATGGCTGAGGAGAGGGGCATCAAGTTCAAGGCCGGTAAGGTGGACGTTGTTCTTAGGGACGGCGAAACATACCAGGTGGGCGACGTCTCCCTCAAGGTCGTTCACACGCCTGGTCACACCCCCGGCTGCATGTCGCTGCTGATGAGGGAGAAGGACGGCAAGATCGGTGTGTTCTGCGGCGACGTAGCGGGGGCCAGCGGCCGCCTAGGCTACATCAACGGACCGGGCTTCGACCTCGCCGACTGGAAGAGGTCGATCAAGAGGCTCATCGAGTTGAAACCTGACAGACTCTACCCTGGCCACAACACGTTCCTGGTGGGAGACGCCTTGGAGCACCTGAGGCTCTACGACCAGAAGCTGAACGCGGCGTGGACAACCATAGTCACAAGCGTGGGCTGAGAACGTGGAGACACCTCAAAGGCAGCTGGTCCTCGAGAACCCGTCGCTGAAGGAGGCGGAGAAGGCCGTTAAGGGAGGTGTATCTAGGCACAGGACCGTTATAATGGCTGGCGAATGCACTGTGGATTACAATGGCCGCGCCAGCAGCAAGCTAGGCCCAGGGGATAGGGTGGCGCTGCTCAAGCCCGACGGATCGGCCCTGGTTCACAGGCCGAGGGACTATAGCCCGGTGAACTGGCAGCCCGCGGGCTCCATCTTCAGGACGAAGCTGACGGAGGACGGCCTGGCTGTGAGGGTCTACAGGCGCAAGGAGAACGAGTCGATGGAGATCGTGTTCACCAGCCTGTCACTGGTCGCAGTGCTGGACCTGGTGGACGCTGCCGAGTTCAGCCTGTACGCGTCTGAGAGAGACATGCAGGAGGCCATACTGTTCAAGCCCGAGATACTGGAGGAAGGCTTCAGGCCCATGACCAAGGAGATGCCCGTGGACCCGGGGTTCATAGACATCATCGGCTACGACGGGGAGAACAGGCTGGTCGTTGTCGAGATTAAACGCGTCAAAGCGTCCAAGGACGCCGTGAGGCAGCTGAAGAAGTACATGGACGTGATGGACCTGGACGAGTCCAGGCCCGTCCGAGCCATGCTTGTCGCGCCGGAGCTGGCGCAGGGAGCCGATAAGCTACTCAAGGAGTACGGGTACGAGTTCAAGCCTCTGACCCCTCAGGCGTGCAGCGATGTGCTCAGGGAGAAGAAGAACAAGCCTCTGACGGCCTTCTTCAGATAAAAGCAGGGTTTGGTCTCAGAAATCTGGGATAAAAAAGGGGTTTTGGCCCTTAAATTATGTCGAGTTGTTTGCCGATGGTCTCCAGCTTCCCCAAGACCGTGTCCAGGTGCTCCTTGGTGAGGTTGGCGTGCATCTGGGTCCTAATCCTGGCCAGGTCGCGTGCCACCATGGGGAACACTATGGGGACCACGAAGACTCCCTCCTCGTAGAGCTTGTCGGCCAACGCCTTGGCCTTGTGGCTCTCACCCACGATGATGGGAATTATGGGTGTCTGGCTCTTACCCGTGTTGAACCCCAGGTCCTCCACCGCCTTCTTGAAGTAGTCTGTGTTCTTCCACAGGTTCTTCACGTGTTTAGGCTCCTTCTCCAGGACGTCGATGGCGGCTATCGTGGCCGCCGCTATCGCTGGTGGGTGGCTGCTGCTGAGGAGCCACGTCCGGCTCTTGTTCCACGCGAACTTCACCAGGGCGTCAGAGCCCGAAATGTGGCCGCCTATGGTGCCGTAGGCTTTACTGAATGTACCCATCTCCACCTGGACATCCTTGTGAGTTAACCCGAAGTGGCTCACGATGCCCCTGCCGCCCTTACCCAGGACCCCCTCGCCGTGGGCGTCGTCCACGTAGACCATGGCTCCGTGCTTCTTCCCCAGTTTAGCCACCTGGTCGAGGGGGGACATGTCCCCGTCCATGCTGAAGACGCCGTCCGTGATGATCAGGATGCGCCTGTAGGGTGGGCTGTGCTTCTCCGCTTCCTCAAGCACCTGGGCCAAGTTATCCGCGTTGTTGTGCTTGTAGACCGCTCTCTCGGCTTTTGACAGCCTCACGCCGTCTATTATGCTGCCGTGGTTCAGCTCGTCGCTGATAATGATGTCTTGCTCCCCCACAAGCTGAGGAATGAGCCCCGAGTTCGCCATAAATCCCGTCGGGTAGGTTAGGGAAGCCTCGGCGCCCTTGAACTTGGCGAGCCTTCGCTCAAGCTCCACATGCACGTCCATTGTGCCCGAGATGGGCCTGACGGCACCTGAGCCTACGCCGTACTTCTCTATGGCGTCAATGGCCGCCTGTTTAAGTTTGGGGTGGGTGGATAGCCCAAGGTAGTTGTTCGCGCATAGCACGATCACCTTTCTCCCATTCACGATGGAGACGGGTTCACTGGGGCCTCCCAGCTCCTTAGGTCTCCAGTCCAAGGCCTTGTCAACGAGTTCCTGGTACTCCTTTGCTAAGAATTCGGTTGGGTTTCTCAACAAACTCCCTCACTAGGAACTTTTCGGTGCTCCTATAAGAGTTTTTAAAAGGAGTCACCCGTAATTGAAATGGGGGTCGAGAACGGTGAAAAGGATGATTCTAGTAACGGGAGCCACTGGGCAGATAGGATCAGAGCTCGTGCCTGAGATGAGGAACAGGTTCGGTAAGGACAACGTGATCGTCGGCGTACACAGTCGCCCGCCTGCGGGTGATCTGGAGGACGGCCCGTACGCAAAGGTCGACGTATCCAAGAAGTCCACCGTGGAGGAGGCGGTGAAGGAGCACGACGTTGACACCATCTACCACATGGCCGCCATCCTCTCTGCGGCGGGGGAGAGCAACCCTTGGCTGGCGTGGGACGTCAACATGAACGGCACCTACAACGTCTTGGAGGTAGCCAGGGAGCACAAGCTGAAGCAGGTCTTCTGCCCGAGCACCATCGCGGCTTTCGGACCCGAGACGCCGCGTACCAACACTCCCCA
>DASWLJ010000070.1:0-4929 GCA_036396185.1 Bathyarchaeia archaeon
TTAAACTGATTCCCCTCTCCTCTGCCTCGTTCTCCAGGGTTCTCCTGCAGCTGCTCTCCAGGTGGCACTCGCGGCAGTTGCCCTCGTAGAGGTACCACACCTTGACGCCGTTGGCCTTGCTGACGCTGACGAACACTGGCAGCCGGTGGGCGGGACTGTATGCATCCATGATTCCTTCCACCAGGTTCATGATGCGCGGCTCCAGGTGGTTTACGTCCGCTGCCTCCATGAACGCCTGCTCCACCTTCTGGTCTATGATCCGGTACGCCTTGTTGATGGCCTGGCGGCTGACGCCCATCAAGCGGCCGATCTCTGACTGGCTGTTGCGGCGGCGTCTCAGGTCCCAGATGTCCATCTCCCTCCGTGTGAGGTAGCCCGCTCTGAAGGTCAAACCTGCTCAGGTAAACGGGGGGTGGTTGACGGTAAATATTTTTGGTGCTTTCAGTGGCGCCCACATGTTATAAACGTGTTTGGACCATCTTCAGCACATGAAGATTCTGGTGATGGTTCCGATCTCTGGGCTCGGTGAGTCCGCGATTGGGGAGAGGATGACGTTCCTGCGGTCCATCGCGGGGGAGGGAACGGAGCTGGAATACCTGCAGCTGATAGAGGGGCCCCCCGCCATCGAGTGCCCAGTGGACCACCTTCAGGCCTCGGCCGAGGTCATCAAGCACGTCGGGTGGGCGGAGGATGAGGGCTTCGACGCCGTGATCAGCTGGTGCGGCGGCGACCCGGGCGTGGAGGAGGCCCGGACCCTTGTGGACATCCCTGTGATAGGGCCCGGCGAGGCGATGAGGCTGCTGGCGTCCCTCGCAGGCAGGAAGGTGGGAAAGATCCATCACCCGCTCCCAGTGCTGAGGCTGCGGGACGACCTGAACGAGACCTACAGGCTCACCGAGGAGGCAATCCGCATGGCGGTGGAGGAGGGATACGACAGCTTCTACCTTGACTGCCTCGGCATGTTCGGGATGGGTAGACCTTTGCGGGAGAAGACGGGGCTGCCTGTGATCGACGGCGGCGAGGCCAGCGTGAAGCTGGCCGAGGTGGCCGTGGAGCTGGGCCTGAGGCCCAGCAGGATCGCGTATCCGCGGTACCCGCCGCCTCACAGGGCGTAGCTACTGGTACTTTCCCCGGGTCGTGACGGGCCAGACGGCCGCGACGCGGCCGTCCTTGACCACGTGTATCTCGTCGTGCTGGGCCACCGTTGTGCAGCAGTGGTTGGGCACGAACTCTATCTTCTGGCCCCACCTGAGCCTCCGCCTGGTCTCGTCGCCCTCCTTGAAGTAGACGGTGCCGTGCTCCTCTGAGAAGCCTATCTTCTCGAAGTCGATGTACTCGCCGTCGACCTTAACGAGGGCTGCGGGTATTACGTCTGCGTGGCCTCCGCTCATGACCTTGAGCCCGGCGTCCGTGACGACGCGGTTCTGGAAGTTGTCGCTGATGATCTGGGTGAGGACGGTGAGGCTGGACTTGAAGTAGGCGTCGTTGATGGTCTCCCAGCCGTAGCCGCTGCCCTCCTTGCCTGCGCCGAAGACGAAGCTCCCCGGCTCTATCTCGGTGATGCCCGGGTAGGTGCCCGTGACCTCGTAGGTGGCCGTTGAGCCCGCTGAGACGATCTCGCACGGGATTCCTGCGTCCCTGATCATGTTGGCTGTTGTGACCGTCTGCTTGTTGCGTTCGAGGGCGGTCTCCCTGGGGACGGGGTTCTCGTAGCCGTAGATGCCTCTGAACTCTATGCCCTTGAGCTTCACGATCCGTTTAGCCATGTCCACGGCCGGTGTCCCCGGGGCTACCCCGCAGCGTCCGTGGGTGACCTCTATGATGGCGTGCTGCTTAACGCCCCAGCGCTCCGCGACTCTGCTGATCATCTCGGCCTCCTGGAGGCTGTCGAGGCTTGTGATGACCTTGCCCTCGCCCATGGCCACGTTGAAGCCGACGAGGGTCTCCAGTTTCCCGGGGTCGGCTATCTCCTGGCTTATGAGGATGGTCTTCTTGCCGTAGATGATTCCGCTGTGGAGCAGGGCCTCTGCTTCGCTGAGCTTCTGGGTCATTACTCCGTTGGCGCCCGCCTCTATGAGGCGGTTGCATATGGCCGCGGCTTTGAAGGTCTTGGAGTGTGGGCGGACCTGTACTTTGGCTTTGCGTGCGAAGTCGAACATCTTCTTGATGTTCCAGTTGAACTTGTCCAGGTCCAGGAGGAGGGCCGGCGTGGGCACCTCGTCTACGGGTCTCCCTACTATCGACATGGGTATGGGTTGGCTGCGCGGCGATTTAACTTGTGGGTTTGTACCCAGTGGTTGGGTATTCTACGTTTTTTATTGGTGCTGGTTTCGCTGTGTTTTGTTTTGCTTCATGGTTGGTGGCTTATGGGGGGGTTATCTACGATGGCGGGTTCCAGGGTTTGTTGCAGGTAGCATGCAATTCTGCGTTTTTAGGGGGGAATGACAGTGGCTGTACAGAACGTGGTTATTTTTTGGGTTGCTTTTAGCTGTGGTTCAATAGGGCCTCTGAGGCGTCCGAATACATGGGCTCATGGCATTGAGATAAATACGTATCTGGTGCCTTTGTAGGTAGAAGAGGTATCTGTGTGGACGTTCTGAGGGAGCGCCTGGCCCTGTCGCTGAGGGGAGGCCAGGCGTTCGTGTCTTACAGGAAGGCGTTGGAGGGTGTGAGGCCGGAGCTGAGAGGCGTGAGGCCGAATCCGGCTATTCACTCCATCTACGAGGAGCTGGAGCACATGAGGAGGGCCCAGATGGACCTGGTGAACTACGCGCTGGACTCCGACTGGGAGCCGCCGGACTGGCCCGAGGGGTACTGGCCCGAGCGGCTGGAGGCGGTGCCCGACAAGGTGTGGGACGCGGCAGTCAAGGGGTTCTTCTCCGACATGGAGAAGGCTGTGAAGCTGGTCAATGACCCGAGGATAGACGTTCTGGGGGTCGTCGCGGGCGCCACGGAGTACACGTACCTGCGGGAGATCATTATGACCATAGAGCATAACGCGTACCACCTGGGCAAGATACTGGACATAAGGAAGGCGCTGGGTAACTGGAAGTAGGCTGAAGCCGTGCCCCTCGACTAATCACCCCCTTCAATTATGAGGGGGGATAATATTGTATCCTCGTGTACGCTTGAGTCGCCAACAATTTTATTAATACCATGATTATCAAGTATTACTTGAATCACAAGTATGACCCAGATTGTCAGTATTACTAGCAAGGGGCAGGCGACCATACCGAAAGAGCTCAGAGAAAAATATGGGATGAAGGACAAGGCCCTCGTCGTGGAGACGGATGAGGGCATACTCTTCAAACCCATGCCGACACCCGCGCAGGACAAGGGATCACTCAAACAGCTTATGAAGGACAGAACCGCCCGGGAACTGCTGCGGGAGGCCAGGCTGCACGAGGCGAGGCAGGCCGAGAGGCGACGAGCTTGAGCGTAGTCTTCGACACCGAGCCGCTGCTGGTCTTCTACAAGGGGGAGGAGGGGGAGACAGCGGTGGAGGAGCTACTGAACCGAGTGGTTGACGGCAGCCTCAAAGCATACATCAACATCGTGAACCTGACCGAACTATATTATATACTGTACAGGTACAGCCCTGATGCCGCCGAGGAGAAGACAGGCAACCTGCGAGCCTTCGGGGTAAAGGTCGTGCCCATCCTCGACGACGCGCTGTGGAGGCTGGCCACCACTATCAAGAGCAGGCACCCCCTGAGCCTGGCCGACGCCTACGCGGCCGCCACGGCCCAGGCCACCGGTTCGAAACTGGTCGTGGGGAGAGACGCCGAGTTCAATGGCCTCGACCTTGAGATGATTGAAATACCATAAGAGAGGGGCTCAAGGACAGCCCTCATGTATTCACCTTATCTAAGTATGACAAGTATAACTTATTATACCAGCCACACTGATCCTGATTTGAGCGTACATGGGGTCAACGATAGTGATCAAAGACGTCGACGAGGACGCGTTCAGGAACCTGAAGGGTGAGGCAGCGAAGGCCGGCGTGAAGGTTGGCGATGCCGCGTCGCAGGCTTTCAGGCTCTGGGTTCAGGGGCGTGGCCTGCAGAGGCTGAGGGATACCGACAGGCTGAGGAGGGCGGCGGTCCTCATGGACAGGAACAGGTCGAAGCTGTCGGAGCGCGACGACTGGTCGACGGTAGAGGTCATAAGAAGTTGGAGAGAGCTCCGAAGACCCTCGTCGTAGACGCCTCGGTGGCCGCGAAGTGGTTTGTCCCTGAGATGGACTCCGGGAAAGCCGTCAAGCTGAGGAACAGGCACATAGATGGTGAAATTACGCTCATGGCCCCAGACCTGATAGTCTACGAGGTGGCGAACGCCTTGTCACATCACCCGGACATCTCGGATGAGGCCCTCAGAGAGAACATCGAGGCGCTGTTCATGGCCGATCTCGACCTGATCCCGCCTTCAACGGAGCTCATGGCTTTAACGGCTGATGGGGCCCGGAGGCACGCCATATCGATCTATGACTCCAGCTACCTGACCCTCGCCGAGTTCATAGCTACGAACCTCGTGACGGCCGATAGAAGACTTTACGACAAGGTTGGTGGGGGGCGGGTGCTCTTGCTCGATGACCTGGATCGGGCCTGGGTCGCGTGAATGCTGCACACGTTCATTGATTTTCCTCGCATGAGGGACACCACAAGGGCGCAGACGCCGTGGCGGTCGAAGGCCGTCAGAACGATCCCTGCGAAGATACGCGTGAACGGCCTCATGTAGCCCAGCATCGGCTGGCCGGGGCGGACGCACTAACGAGATAAGGCACGTCCTCCACAATGTGAAGGAGTGTCAGCCATTGTCAGCCCTAGACGGAATCAGGGTTATTGACCTCACCCAGGTCCAGGCCGGGCCCATCTGCACCATGCTACTGGCTGGGCTCGGTGCCGAGGTGATCAAGATTGAGCGGCCCGG